>CAYUHW010000143.1:0-4917 GCA_964444605.1 uncultured Christensenella sp.
GCCAGGGCTTCCTGCCGTTCCGCCGCTCCCGGCCCCAAAATGGTGTAGGGATACTCCCGAATCTCATAGGTGCCGTCCGCCGCCGCAATGCGCACCTTGGTGCGCTCCGTCAGCACGTTGTTCTCCGTCACCGTGCCCACGCCGTCGGGGGTTTCAATCTCCTTGCCCACCTTGGGCATGAGCTTGCGCATGTACTCGTAGGCTTCCTCCTCATACTGGAGACAGCACATAAGCCGCCCGCACAAACCGGAAATCTTGGTGGGGCTCAGGGACAAGTTCTGCTCCTTGGCCATCTTAATGGACACCGGGCGGAAATCGTCCAAGAAGGTCTTGCAGCACACGGGGCGGCCGCAGGGCCCCAGTCCCCCCAGCATCTTGGCCTCGTCCCGCACGCCGATCTGGCGCAGTTCGATGCGGGTCTTAAACACATAGGCAAGATCCTTTACCAGTTCTCTGAAGTCCACCCGCTCATCGGCCGTAAAGTAGAAGACCACCTTGCTGCCGTTGTAGGTGTATTCCACGTCCACCAGCTTCATGTCCAGCTTGTGCGCCTGAATCTTCTCCAGGCACACGGCAAAGGCCTCGCTCTCCTTGGAGGCATACAGCCGCCGCTGGCGCCAGTCCTCCTCCGTGGCCACCCGCAGTACGGGCTTTAAAGGCGCTACAATCTTCTCCTCCGCCACCTCCATGGGGCCGGACACCACATCGCCGAACTCCTCCCCGCGGGCGGTCTCCACAATGACCCCGTCCCCCGTGTGGATTTCCAGATTCAGGGGATCAAAGAAGTAGACCCGTCCTCCGGTTTTAAACTTTACACCGATTACCTTTACCATATCTTAAACTTACCTGTTCTGTATATTTTTCAGCTCCAGCAGCAGCAAATCCAGCACCTGTCCGGTTCCGCTCTTTTGGAACAACTGCTTTTGCGCCCATAAAACCTGATATATCATACCCTGAATTTGCGCTCTTGTAAAGCGGAGGGACACTTTCTTTGCCAACTCCTGCCCGTTTTTTTCCGGCAAAGCCCCCTGAAACTCCGGCAGACTCTCCCGCAGTACCCGCAAAAGCACCCCGCAAAAGTCGTCTGCCCGCTCAGGACTCAGCTTTTTCTTCTTATTATCCTCTGCCTTTATAAGCTCCGAGACCCGCCCAAAGGGCGTAATGCCGAAGAGCGCCTCCTCCATGCAGGGCAGTGCCTCCTTATAAAAAGCTCGGTACCCTTCCCCCGCATACTTAATGCCTTGGCCGATGATTCCGTTGGACAGGGCCGCCCCAAAGGCCGCCCCTTCCCAATCAAAGCCCTGCGCAAGCAAGAGCCTCCGAATCTCTTCTTCGCTTCTGCCCTCCACACGCACCGTCATACAGCGGGAGCGGACGGTGGGCAGCAGTCCCATTTCATTGCCCGTCAGCAGCAGCAGAGCGCCCTCGGGGGGCTCCTCCAAGGTTTTTAAAAGCGCATTCTGGCAAGGCTCGTTCAGCCTGTGGGCATCGGGGATATACAGGCACCGCTTGCCCGTTCCGAAGGCCTGCTGATTGACGTTGGCACAGCACTTGCGCAGTTCTCTGACAATCGATCTGCTTTTGTCCCCTTCAATCTCTGCCCGCACGGCGTCATAGTCAAACTCCTGAAAAAAGGGGCAGTCCCGCAGAGCCTTTGTGTCCGCCGTCCCCTTTAAATACAGCGCCGCCCCCTGCAAAGCATAGGTCTTTTTCCCGCTGCCCGCCGGCCCCGTCAGCAGTACCCCGTGGGGGGTGTTCCCTGCCGCCAGGTTGGAAAGCCACTGCTCCGCCCTCATGCTTCCCCCTCCGCAAAGGGCGCCGTCAGCAGGTTCTTCAGCTCCTCGCCGGGAGAAATGCACAGGGCATGGGTCTTCCCCTTTTCCTTATACAGGAGCATCAAAGTCTCTTCCTTTTTGCCTACCCAGATTCTGGGGCCGCAGCCGCAGCCCTCCTTTTTCAGCCGCTCCTCGTCATAGGGGCCCGCAAAAAAGATATCCTCCAAGGCCGCCTCTGCAGCCGGACGCTCCCCCTTCCCCGTGGCAAAGGCCGCATAAAAGCCCTTATCCGTCAGGGTGTAGCGCATTTGCTGCAGGCGGAACCGATACACCAGATACCCGCCCCCCAGCAGCAGGGTGTACATGGCAATCTGCACATACAGAGCCGTGGCGCCCAATAGAGAGATTGCGCCGTTGCCCAGGGTGATAATCAAAAAGGCCCCGCAGCACAGCAGGGCAAAAAACGCCCCGTCACTGCGGATAAACCGCCGCTTGGGGGAAACTACTTCCGTATGCAAAAGAGTGATTACAGTATCTTCCATGATTTCATTTTACCATAGTTCTGCCCGCTCTGCAATGCGGGGAATCGGGCAAAACGTAAACATTTTGAGCCGAAAGAAGGGAAACGCATACACGTGACGCAAGAAGGAGACAAATCCCTTGCGGGAAAAACTTTGTAGCTTGTTTTTTAGCCTTCCCCTTTCAGCTTTACTTTCCCCGCGCGGTGCGGTAGGGCATTTTCTCCCCGGTAAAGGCACTGATGCTCAAAAGCAGTCTTTCTTCGCTCTCTTCTCCCCCGGCTTGATCTCTTCCCCCACGAGCATGGGAATCTGCCGGCAGAAAAAGCACAGCCCCTCCCTATCCATGGCCAGCCGCAGTCCCTCCAGGCTCCACACGGTGTTTGCAGAATCCTTTACCCCATGTCGCTAAAGCCGAAGTTCTCCATAGGGGGAATCCCCGGCCTCATCGTCCTCCACCACAATAATTTTCGCCATAGTTCTCCCCTCTTTTCCTTTATCATAGCAAAAAGAGAGCCCCCATTACAGGGCTCCCTTGTCAAATAGTTGTAAAAACTTCCCGCCGTGCTTTTTATCCTTCAGGGTGATAGGTGGGCACGGTCTTTGCCAGCAGTGCCCGAATCTCTTCGCTGTTGCAGGCGCTGGCCTCTTTCAAAGCGGAAAGCTGTTTTTCCAGGGTCTCAGGCCGAATGTCCATGGGACGCCCCACGAAAATCAGCGGATTTCCCGTGCTTCTGAGCCCCTCTTCCTCCATGAGCAGCTCCTCGTAGAGCTTTTCTCCCGGCCGCAGACCCGTATACACAATCTCAATGTCCTCGTCAGGCTCCAAACCGCTAAGGCGAATCATGTTCCGAGCCAAGTCGTCAATCTTCACCGGCTCCCCCATGTCCAGAATAAAAATCTCTCCGCCCTTGGCGTCCGATCCGGCCAACAGCACCAGGGACACCGCCTCGGGAATGGTCATAAAGTATCGGATGACCCGCTTGTCCGTCACCGTCACCGGCCCCCCCTTTGCAATCTGCTCCCGAAAGAGAGGGATGACGCTGCCGTTGCTCCCCAGCACATTGCCAAAGCGCACCGCCGCATAGCGGGTTTTGTACCGCTTCTGCATGGCCTGCACCACCATTTCGCACACCCGCTTGCTGGCGCCCATAACGTTGGTCGGGTTCACCGCCTTGTCCGTGGAGATGAGCACAAAGGTCTCCACCCCGTGCTCTCCCGCCCCCTTGGCCACGTTGTAGGTGCCGAAAATGTTGTTTTTCACCGCCTCGTTGGGGGAATCCTCCATAAGGGGCACATGCTTGTGAGCGGCCGCATGGTACACTACCTGCGGGCGGCAGCTATCCAGCACCATATTCACCCGAGCCTCATCCCGCACGGAGCCGATGAGGGTCTCCACCTCCAGCTTCGGCCACGTCTGCCGCAGTTCCTGCTGTATGGCATAGGCGTTGTTCTCGTAGATATCAAAGATAATCAGTTTTTTCGCCCCGTGGCGGGCAATCTGCCGGCACAGCTCACTGCCGATGGAGCCGCCGCCCCCGGTGACCAGCACGGTTTTCCCCTGCAAAAAGGCGTCAATCTGCTCCAGATTCACCTGCACAGGCTCCCGCCCCAGCAAGTCCTCAATCTCCACGTTGCGGATGCTCTGCAATGTCACCTCCCCATTGACAATCTGGGAGAGGGCGGGCAGGGTGCGCAAGCGGCATCCCGTCTGCTGGCACAGGGTCAAAATCTTCCCCTTCTCCTTGGAGCCCACACGGGGAATGCAGAAAAGAATCTCGTCCACCCGGTATTCTTTGGCGGCCTCGGCAATCTTCTCCCGTCCGCCTACCACCTTGACCCCCCGCAGGTACTGCCCCTGCTTCGTCACATCATCGTCAATGAGGCAGACCACGTCGTTCTTGGAAAAAGTGCTGTTCTGCATCTCCTGCAAAACCGCCGCCCCCGCTTCTCCCGCCCCGATGATCATGGTGCGCACACCTCCATGGGCGTTTCTCCTGTGGGTGTAGAATACAAAGTAGCGGGACAAGGTCATAAGCACCATCTCAAAGGCGCAGGTGAACACGGGAAAGCTTCTGGGGAAGGGACACTGGGTGAAAACAAGGATGATAAGCAAAACCACACCCGACAGCCCGCACCCTTGGGCAAGACGGATGAATTCCTCGGTGCTGGCAAAGGCCCACAGACGGGAATACATGTGAAACAGGGAGAAGATGCCCAAAGAAACACCCACGAACAGAGGTATTCTGGGCAATATGGCATAGAAAAACCCGGACTCCACGGCACCGCTTAAGGAAAAGTCGAACCGAATCACCAAGGCCAAAAAGGCCGACAGGCATAAAATCCCCCCGTCCATAATCACCATGCACACCGTGCGCCACGGCTGGCGAATCCATGGGATAAAAATCTTTTCCTCAGAATCAGTCTTCATTGCTGTCCGCATTCTTTCCTTTTATCTTTACCCTTTATCATAACAAAAAAGAAGCCCCATGGACAGAGCTTCTTCGTCAAATAGTTGTAAATTTTTACACGGTTCTTCCCATATTCCCAAAGAAAGGTGCGCTAACCTTACCCCCTGCGGGCGGGGATGTTGACGTGCTGGTACTCCCGGGCAAAGTAGCGGA
>CAYUHW010000144.1:0-4853 GCA_964444605.1 uncultured Christensenella sp.
GCAGATACAGCCCCGGCCGCAGTCCCAAAGCTGGGCCGCAGAGAATGTCGGCGCAGAGTCCGCACACCGCCCCAAACACCATCCCCATTTGCAGGGAGAAAACGGCGGTAAGCGCCAAGGTCAGCGCCAGCACCATCCACGGGCGCAGGCCGAACAGGTTCCATTTGGGCCATACCGCCGTGTCCAAAAGCAAGCACAGAAGGGCATATGGAATTAAGGAAATATTTCGCCGCACCTTAGTTTCCTCCCACGCCTTTGACTATGAGCACCGTTTCCAAGTGAGAGAAATCCACATCCAAGCTGACGATGGCATCGTAGGGGTCTTCCTCACTGCCCAGGGAAATCACCTCGCCCACATACAGCCCCTTGGGGAAGATGCCCCCCAAGCCGCTGGTGACGATGGTGTCCCCCACTTCCAATTCAGCATCCTTGGGTAGGTAGTAAAGTTTCAGCCCGATGAGACTGCCGTTCTCCTCCAGCAAGCCACCCAGCAGTCCTTCGTCCCGTGTGCGCTCCACCATGACGCTGATGCGCATGTCCTCATTCTGCATGGTGCGCACCCGGCACCAACCGGCGCCTACTTCGCTGACCCGTCCGATAATCCCCTGTGCGCAAACTACAGCCATTTTTTCCGTGACCCCGTTGCGGGTGCCTGCGTTGAGGGTGATGGTATCCACATAGGGATTGAAGCTCTTGGCCGTAACGGCGGCGGCCATAAATGTTAGATCGGGGTGCATCCCCGTGTAGTCCAAAAGCTCGCTGAGGCGGGCATTCTCTCGCTCCGTCTCCTCATAGAGAGCGGCCTTGCGCTGGTAGTACAGAAGTTCCTTTTTCAGTTCTTCGTTTTCCTTCTGGAGATCGCCCGGGCGGAAAACTCTGACAAAGAAGTCCGTAACCTTGTCCGTAAGATCGGACACATACTGCTGCACGGGCTCCAGAGCCTCATGGAACAGGCTCTCCTGCTTTCCCGCCGTGCGCTCCCCCACCGTTAAGGCGGCAAGAAGCAAAAACAGAGCGGCGGCAAGGAGGGCAATTAAAATGGGTCGGTTTCTCCAGAGATTTTTCATGGGCACTCCCGTAACTACACAAAAATACACATTAAGTATACCGCACCTTTCCTCTGCAATCCAGCAAACTTCGGTAAACTTTTTGTTACGGTAGGTATTTTTCTCCTTCCGTCCGCCCCAATATTTTCCCCATTATTGCTTATGGCACAATAAGATTTTCCTATCGATTGTTTTTCTGCCCGCCAAGCCTGTCACTTGACTTCAATTTTTGATTCCATTATAATGACTTTACAGTAAACCTCATAAATATGTGAAGATTACAAAGAGGGGGCGATTTATCTGGATATCCATACCCGCCAACTGCGTTATTTCATGGAACTGGCAAAATGCCTGAATTTCACAAAGGCCGCCATGAACCTTTACATTGCCCAGCCGGCTCTCAGCCAACAGATTGCAGATTTGGAAAAGCAGTTGGGCGTTACCCTGTTTGAGCGCAACTCCCGCTCCGTCATTTTGACTCCTGCGGGAAAAATTCTGCAAAGCGCCTGTCCCGAAATTCTTAACAAGCTGGAAAATGTAAAACAGCAGGCACTTTGGGCCCAGGCAGGTCTCCGAGGCAGCATTAAAATCGGATATCTGTATCTGTTTCAGCCCCTTTTGCCCATGATTGTGCAGGAATTTCGAAAGCTCTATCCGGATATTGCTCTGGAATTCTATAACGGCAATCTGCTGGAGCTGGAAAATGCTCAGAAAAATCAGGACATCGACATTGCCTTTGCCTGGGTCAATGCCTATGATATGCCCGAAGTCAACCCACCCGCCTATTCCATCCTCTGGCAGGAGGATTTGTGCCTTGCGGTGCATAAGGAGCATCCCTTCGTTACCTCCGGCAGTACGAATTTTCGTCTGTTGGAAAATGATACCTGCATTCTCATTGACGAAAGCGCCTCCCCCGGATTCAAGTATATGGCGAGGAAAGCGGCTTCCGAAGCCGGTTTTTCCATTAAAAAAGAGACCGCCTGCAAGGAATTTACCTCCATTATCGTCCAAATCGAATCCGAAATGGGGTACTCCATTTTGCCCAGCAGCATACAAACCTTCAGTACCTGTGCCATGAGCAATATTGTCTTCATTCCCATCAAAAAGGATTGCATGGATTTCGGTGCCGTTTGGTATAATGACTCCAAAAATGCGGTAATCTCCCTGTTTCTGGATCTGCTGGAGAAGATGTTCCCTAAATTTTCTCCTCCCTCTGCCCCCCATGCAGTCCCCGAATCCGCTTCCGATTCTTGAAAAGAAGTTCCCTTCATTCAACAAAAAACTGCTCCGTCGAAAAGGGTCGGAGCAGTTTTGTTTATGCCTTCGTATTCACATATTCCACGAACCGCAAGAAAGCGGCGCGGCCTTCTTCGTTTCGCTTATAGACGCCTGCGTGTTCCAGCACCTTTGAAAAGATGTGTCCCACTTCCTCCTGCAAAATGGAAGTGATATTCTCTCTGGTAAAGGAGTATTTTTTCTTCATCTCCTCCACCCAGGGAGCGTGCTTTTCCATGTCCCCTGTGAGGGGTTCGCCCGAAAGGATGACTCTTTCCAGGGCGGTAAGCTCGCTCTTTAGCCGTGCAGGAAGCACTGCCAAGCCCATAACCTCAATGAGACCGATGTTCTCCTTCTTGATATGGTGCAGTTCGGCATGTGGATGATACACTCCCAAAGGATGCTCCGCCGTAGTAATGTTGTTTCTCAGCACCAAATCCAGCTCGTAGCGGCTCCCTCTGCGGCGGGCAATGGGTGTAATGGTGTTGTGGGGTTCCCCCTCCGTCCAAGCAAAGATGAAAGCGCTCTCGTCGGTATACCCCCGCCAAGCCTGCAGAATCTTGTCTGCCAGTTCCGCAAGACGTTCTTTATTCTCCCCGTTCAGACGCAAAACACTCATGGGCCACTTTACGATGCCCGCCTCCACATCTTCAAAGCCGCAAAACGTGAGTTTTTTCTCCACAGGCGCCTTTTCCATGGGGAAGGAATAATGGCCGCCCTGAAAATGCTCGTGGCTGAGAATGCTGCCGCCGACAATAGGCAAGTCGGCATTGCTGCCCACAAAATAGTGAGGGAACAAGGTCACAAAGTCCAAGAGCTTGCAGAAAGCCCCCTTGTCGATGACCATGGGCGTGTGCGTTCCGTTGAACACGATGCAGTGCTCGTTGTAATACACATAGGGGCTGTACTGGAGATACCAGTCCCCATCGGCAATCTTCAGGGGAATAATCCGATGGTTCTGGCGGGCCGGGTGGTTCATGCGCCCTGCATACCCCTCGTTCTGCGCACAAAGCTGGCATTTTGGGTAGCCGGATTGGGGCATGTTTTTCGCCGCCGCAATGGCCTTGGGATCCTTTTCCGGTTTGGACAGGTTGACGGTGATGTCCAGTTCCCCATACTCCGTTGCCGTCTTCCAGCGAAGATCCTTACAGATTCTGTAGCGGCGGATATAGTCCGTGTCCTGAGAAAAGGTATAATACCACTCCGTTGCCTTTCCGGGACTCTCTGCATAGAGGGCATTAAACCGGGCACGCACCTCTCTGGGCGGCGGGGTCAGCACCCCCATGAGCTTGGTATCCAGCAAATCCCGCCCCGTAATCTCCTCCGTGCAGAGACCCCGTTCAGCCGCATCGTCCAGCAAGCCCTTTAAAATCTCCTCCAGAGGCAGTTCCAAAGGCTCAGTTTCTTCATAAGCATCCAACTGCAATGCCTGAAGAAGCTGATTGGTTATGTACGTTTTGTCGCAGGGCTCAAACAGTTTCCGAGTCAGCCCATAGTGCACCAGAGCGGAAATATACGCATCGACCTTCATATGCCCTCTCCTTTACGCCTGCGCGCCGCTTCCTTCCTTGCGGATAGAAAGGACGTGACAGCTTCCTGCGCCCAGGACGGCCTCCATCTTTTCCTTAAACCCATCCAGCATATCCATGGGAACGAAGGCCTGCACGGTGCCCGCAAAACCGCCGCCATGAACCCGGTAGGCGCCCCGTCCCTGTAAAAGGGTATCGCACAGCATCAGCGCCACAGCCATGTCCTGATGCTCCACGGCGCCGGCGGGAATCACGTTTTGCACATACATCCAAGAACTGCGGCCGGATTCCTTTACCAACTGCAGGAAGGTATCAAAATCGTTGCGGCGCAAGGCGTCTGCCTGAGCCCGCACCCGCTTGTTTTCCTGATAAAAGTGGGCCGCCCGCAAAAGGGCGCGATCGGGCACCTTGTGGCGGACTTGGGGAAGTTTTTCAAAGAACTCCTCCTCGGGAATCTCCCGAAGCACCTTCTTCCCGTACAAGGCGCTCAAGGCCTTTAATTCTCCGGGAACGGCGGCATACTCCCCTGTCATGCCGGCGTGATCTGCCCCCACGTCCACGATGCACAGGGCATGGCCGGCCGAAGAAAAGTCAAACTCCAGCTGCTCCACCACGGGATGGACGGGATTCGCAAAGTCCATAAACACCATGCCGCCTACGGCGCAGGCCATCTGATCCAGCAAGCCGCAGGGCTTCCCGAAATAGACATTTTCCACCCACTGGCTGACCTGTGCTACTTCCACAGGGCTCAGGCGTTTTTCAAAAAACATCTCATTGCAGATGGTGCCCAAAAGAACCTCGAAAGCGGCGGAGGAGCTAAGGCCGCTGCCCGGAAGCACGGTGGAGCGAATGCGGGCGTCAAAGCCCGACAGTTTGCACCCTCTCTTTTCAAAAGCGGCCGCCATGCCCCGCACCAGTGCGGCCGTGGTGTTTTTCTCCTCCTCCCGAAGGGACAAATCCCCCAAGTCAATCTCCACCAGAGGATAGCCTTCGGAGTCCACAC
>CAYUHW010000145.1:0-4831 GCA_964444605.1 uncultured Christensenella sp.
AAGTTCCGCAAGGGCTATGACGAGGAGCACTGCAACGCCCCCGCCTTTGCCCGCGTGGCAGAGGAATCCGGTGCCGCCGCCCTGACCATCCATGGCCGCACCCGCACCCAGCAGTACAGCGGTCTTTCCGACAGAAACTGTTTAAAGGCAGTCCGTCAGGCCGTGTCCGTCCCCGTGGTGGGCAACGGAGATGTTTTAGACGGCGCTTCCGCCCTGTCCGTGCTGGAGGAAACGGGGGTCAGCGCCCTGATGGTCGGGCGGGGGAGCTTGGGCAACCCCTGGGTCTTTCGGGAGATTCGCTGCGCCCTGGAGAAACGCCCCTTTACACCCCCCAACAAGCAGGAGATTTGCGCCATGGCCATGGCGCATGTGCGTCTTGTGCAGGAAGATAAGCCGGAGCGGGGCCTGCTGGAACTGCGGAAAGTCCTTCCCCTCTATTTTCGCAAGGAGCGGGGGGCGTCCAAACTGCGGATTCGGCTGCAAAGCGCCAAGACCTTTGCAGAGCTGGAGCAGATGTTACTTGACATTGGCGCCGAGGGTACATATAATAATATGAATCGGGATTTTGTCCCTGAAAGTAAGGAGAAAATATAAATGGCAGAGATTTGGCTTACCGAAGAAGAGGTTCAAAAGCGTAAACAAAAGCTGGAGTATATGAAGTCCACCCGCCGTCTGGAGATTGCAGAGATGCTCAAGATCGCCCGCGGCTTCGGCGACCTCAGCGAAAATGCGGAATATGATGCGGCAAAGAACGAGCAGGCAAAGAACGAGTACGACATTGCCACCCTGGAAGAGGAGCTCAGCCACGTTAAGATTATCGACGAGAGCATGCTGTCCACCGGCGGCGTGTCCATCGGCTCTACCGTGACCATCCGCAACACCATGAACGGCATGGAGATGACCTACCAGATTGTAGGCACCGCCGAAAGCGATCCCCGCAACGGCCGCATTTCCAACGAATCCCCCATCGGCGCCGCTCTTCTGGGGCGTGTGGCCGGTGATTCCGTAGAGGTGCACACCCCCGGCGGCGTGCTGCCTTTGACCATTATCAACATCAACGTCGGCCGCTAAGGCAGCGAATTTCGGATTGGAGTATATACGCACTATGGAACAGACCCCCGTGGAAACCCCGGAACTGTCTGCAGAACAGCTTTCTGAGCTTTTGCAGATTCGCCGTGACAAGCTCAACAACCTCATCGAGCAGGGAAAGAACCCCTTTGACGTCACGTCCTACGACCAGACCCACCACAGCGTGGACATTGTCAGCCACTATGAAGAGCTGGAGGGGAAAGAGGTCAGCATCGCCGGCCGTATGATGAGCAAACGCATTATGGGCAAGGCCAGCTTCGCCCATGTGCTGGACGGCAAGGGCGACATCCAGATTTACGTCAAGCGGGACGATGTGGGGGAAGAGAACTACGCTTCCTTTAAGACTTGGGACATCGGCGATATCGTGGGCATCAAGGGCTTTGTGTTTAAGACCCGCACGGGAGAGGTCTCCGTTCATGCCCAGACCATCACCCTGCTGTCCAAGAACCTGCGTCCTTTGCCGGAGAAGTTCCATGGGCTTAAGGATCCCGAGCTTCGCTACCGCATGCGGTATGTGGACTTGTTCATGAACGCAGGCGTGCGGGACACCTTCCGCAAGCGCAGTGCCATCGTGTCGGAAATCCGCCGGTATCTGGATTCTCAGGGCTTTATGGAGGTGGAAACCCCCGTGCTGAACACCACCGCCAGCGGTGCTTCCGCCCGTCCCTTTGTGACCCACCACAACACCCTGGATCTGGATATGTACATGCGCATTGCCACGGAACTGCATCTGAAGATGTGCATCGTGGGCGGCTTTGAGCGGGTATACGAAATCGGCCGTCTGTTCCGTAACGAGGGCATGGACGCCACCCACAATCCGGAGTTCACCACCATTGAGATTTATCAGGCGTATACCGACCTGCGGGGCATGATGGATCTGTGCGAGACCCTCTTCTCCCGCTGCTGTCAGCTGGTCAACGGCACCACCAAGATTCAGTATCAGGGCATGGAAATCGATTTGACCCCGCCCTTTGCCCGCCTGCCCATGAACGAGGCGGTGAAAAAGTACACCGGCAAGGACATCTACGCCTGCGAGAGCGACGAGGAAGCCCGGCAGATTGCCAAGGAGCTGGGAGTAGAGATAGAGGACAAGACCGCCACCAAGGGCAAGGTGCTGGCAGAGCTCTTCGACGCCTTTGTGGAGGACAAGCTCATTCAGCCCACCTTCATTACGGATTATCCCATTGAAAACAGCCCCCTGACCAAGCTCAAGCCCGGCAGCAAGAATATTGTGGACCGGTTTGAGATCTTCATCGGCGGCCACGAGTATGCCAACGCTTACACCGAGCTCAACGACCCCATCGACCAGCGCAGCCGCTTTGTCCAGCAGGCTCAGGAGCGGGCCAAGGGCGACGATGAGGCCATGCAGATTGACGAAGACTTCATGACGGCCATGGAGTACGGCATGCCCCCCACCGGCGGCATCGGCATCGGCATCGACCGCATGTGCATGCTTTTGACCAACTCCCCCACCGTCCGAGACGTAATCCTCTTCCCCACCATGAAGCCCATCGACTGATAGTTCCCCAGCCCAAGATGTCTTTGGATGTCTTGGGCTGATTTTTCTTTGAAACGGCCGAAAACACGGCGGAAAGGGAAGATTCTCATGACAAAGTGCGTCTGCTTTCACAATCCCGACGAGAAGAACGGCTTTCTCAGCAATTGGTATCCTTCCTCCTTTACCTTGGACGGCGTGGTTTTTTCCTCCATGGAGCAGTACATGATGTACCGCAAGGCTCTGTGCTTTGGGGATATGAAGACGGCTGAAAAGATTCTGGCCGTCCATGACGTTGCAAAAATCAAGGCTCTGGGCAGGCAGGTATCCCCCTATGAGGAAAGCACTTGGAACGGACTGAGACAGCTTGTGGTGTATGAGGGACTGCTGGCCAAGTTTTTCCAAAACGAGGTGCTTAAAGCCCGCCTTCTGGCAACTGAAGATGCGGTTTTGGCCGAGTGCGCCGTCCATGATTGTATTTGGGGCATTGGCCTATCCATGGAAGACCCCAACAGACTGGACAAAAGCAAGTGGCGGGGGCAAAATCTGCTGGGCTACCCCCTTATGATGGTGCGGGAGCAGCTGCAAACAACATCAAATTCACAAAGAAAAGGCGAAATTCTATAAGTACAAGAGACACCCAATCGGAGAAAAGCAGCGGGCAGATATGTACGCGCCCCGGTGGGTGGCGGTGCTGGGCGCGGCGCTTGTATCTTTTACCTCTTGCCCTCTTGCCCTTTTGCCCCGGCGTTGCCTGTGTGCTAAGGGAAAAGGTATGTAAAAAGCGTATCAAGTAGAAGCGCAGGTTTTCTGCCATAGGCTTTAAAATCCCCCGTGTTTTTCCAAAAGCGGGGGATTTTTGCAATTGTTTCCGTTTGTTTGCTTTTCATTCCTGCGGCTCTGTGATATACTTATTGCTTGACAGGAGGAGACGTCATGGAAAACAAACCCAACTCTATTTGGAATCTGCCCAATAAGCTGACCGTGTCCCGGGTTCTGCTGACCCCCGTGTTCATTGTGTTTGCGGAGCTCGCCAACCACACCGGCGGGCGGCTGTACTATCTGCTGGCGGCCGTTATCTTTGCCGTGGCCAGCTATACGGATTTGCTGGACGGGAAAATTGCCCGCAGTCGGAATCTAATCTCCAGCTTCGGTAAATTTATGGATCCCTTGGCAGACAAGGTGCTTACCACCACGGCCCTTTTATATATGATGGCCGCCGGCGTTTGCCACCCCATCGTGCTGGTGCTGGTGCTGACCCGTGAGTTTGCTGTGGCAGGTCTGCGCATGGTCGCCGCAGGAAGCAAAAACGGAAAGGTCATCGCCGCCAATGTGTACGGAAAAATCAAAACCGTGGCGCAGATGTGCACCGTGCTCCTTTATTATACCGCCGCCGCCGTCTTTGGGTCCGTGGCGTGGGTACAGGTGCTGGCCAATGTGTGCTGCTGGATTGTGGCAGGGCTGACTCTTCTCTCTGGCACCATCTATCTTTATGAAAATCGGAGCTTTTTGTACGCAGAATGAATCAGGAAACGAATCCCTCTCCCTACCAGCATAAAATTTTTACCATTCCCAACCTGTTGAGCCTCTTTCGGCTGGCGCTGATTCCCATCATTGTGTGGCTCTATGTGGGTCGGGAAGAACATATCTGGGCTACGGCTCTCATCGCTCTGTCGGGACTGACAGACATTGTGGACGGGAAAATCGCCCGCAAATTCAACATGGTCTCCGATATCGGCAAGGTGCTGGATCCCTTTGCGGACAAGCTGACCCAGTTTTCCATGCTCTTTTGCCTGCTCAGCCGGTTTTACTGGGTGTGGTACCTGCTGGCTTTCTTTGTAGTCAAGGAGCTGACTCAGGCGATTATGGCCTATACGCTTCTGCGGAAAAAAGAAAGCGTCGAAAGCGCCCAGTGGTTCGGCAAGGCCAGCACGGCCACCCTGTACGGCGTTATGATTATCCTGTTCGTGTGGCCCGGGATTTCCGATACCGTGGCCATGGTGCTCTGCGGTCTGGCAGGGGCCATGCTGCTGCTGGCGCTGATTCTGTATCTGCGCTTTGATGTGAAGGAACTCAAACGTCTGAAAGAGCAGCAGGAACAGGAGAAAACAAAGTAAATAAATCCAAACATTCGCCAAGAACCGTCCTCAGGGCGGTTTTTCTTTTACTGTATCCGTTCTGTGCCTGTGCTGAAGGCCAAGCGCTCCCTGAGATGCTCATAGAGAGCATACAGAAACTCCCCGTTGG
>CAYUHW010000146.1:0-4826 GCA_964444605.1 uncultured Christensenella sp.
GCCTGCGACGAGTGCCCCATGGGCGGCTACGAAGTCACCAACTCCTGCCGCGGGTGCCTGGCCCACCGCTGTATGGACGTGTGCCCTCGGGGTGCCATCAGCTTTGATCGGAACCACACCGCCCACATCGACAAGAGCAAGTGCGTCAACTGCGGCCAGTGCGCCAAGGTCTGCCCCTACAGCGCCATTGCCGACAGAAAGCGTCCCTGCATCAACGCCTGCAAAATCAAGGCCATCTCCATCGGCGAGGATCAGGCGGCCTCCATCGACAACTCCAAGTGCATCTCCTGCGGTGCCTGCGTGTACCAGTGCCCCTTCGGCGCCATTATGGACAAGAGCTTCATTCTGGATGTCATCGATATTCTAAAAAAGAGCGAGAGCAACACCAGGTACAAGGTCTTTGCCGTCATCGCCCCCTCCATCTCCAGCCAGTTTACCTATGCAAAGCTGGGGCAGGTGGTCACCGGTCTTCGGGAACTGGGCTTTGACACCGTGGTGGAAGCGGCTCTGGGCGCCGACATGGTGGCCGATGCCGAAAGCCGGGAACTGGTGGAAAAGGGCTTTTTGACCAGCTCCTGCTGTCCTGCTTTCGTCAGCTACATTGAAAAGTGCTTCCCCACCCTGCTCCCCTACGTCTCCCACAACCTCTCCCCCATGGCCGCCCTCTCCCGCTACCTGAAGGAGCACGAGGCCCCCTGCAAGGTCATCTTCATCGGGCCCTGCACGGCCAAAAAGGCGGAGGTGCGCCGTCCCGAGGTCAAACCCTATGTGGACGTGGTCATGACCTTTGAGGAACTGCAGGCTCTCTTTGACAGCCGAGACATAGACATTACCTCCCTGCCGGAAAGCAAGCTGGACAATGCCTCCTATTTTGGCCGCATCTTTGCCCGCTGCGGCGGTCTTTCCGACGCCGTGGCCCAGGGCATTAAGGAGCACGGAGACACCTTTGATTTGAAGGCCATCTCCTGCGACGGCATCGACGAATGCCGCATAGCCCTTCTCAAGGCCTCCAAGGGCAAGCTGGACGCCAACTTCATCGAGGGCATGGCCTGTCTGGGCGGCTGTATCGGCGGTGCAGGCTGCTTGACCCATGGGGACAAGAGCCGCCTGCAGGTGGACAAATACGGTCTGGAAGCCCAGGAGAAAACCATCACCGATGCTATCTCCGCCCTGAATAAATAATCCCGCATACTAAAAGAGACCCGTGGCGGGTCTCTTTTTGTGTTGGGTTTGAGGCATAAGGGCTTACGCCTGTACTTTTTTCGCTTCCAGATATTGGAGGAAGAACAGCACCAGAGAGATGCTGCAACAGATTGCAAGAATCAGATTGAGGAGGTAGCTGCCCAGATAATATGAATAAAATCTTTGACCTGCGTTCAAAAGGGCAAAGGCCGCAAAGCACAGCAGTATCCTTTTGTTTTTCGTTTTGGACAGGGAGGTCAGCAGACTGCAGAGGAGTACCGCCGGCAGAGTAAGCAGAGTAAGCAGATTTATCCCCGAGGACAAAATATTAAGCACATAATATGCCACCAAGCAGGCAAGGGAGACAGCCGCAAACAGCTTCTGCCCTTTGCTCAGGGGTTCTTTCTTTTCCTGCATATTTGTCTTCCAAAGCACCAGAATAACCAGACCGGTTATATAAGAAAGCAAATTGCAAGCATTGCTCAAGAAGCGCCATGTTTCAACCGTAAAGATGAACGAAGACAATACATCAGCCAATCCATATAGAATTTGCCCGCAAAGCCACACCACGGCGATTGTCCACGTCCTTTTCCGATTGGCATCTGCACAAATGGCGGCGGCGCAAACCATGGGAATGGAAACCATGATGCAAAGCACGCTCACAAGGCTCCAAAAATTAAAGCCGGATCTAAAAAACAACATGGCAGAAGAAATTCCACCCAGCACCAGCGGAATCAGCAGGAAGGTTAGAAATTTCTTTTGCTTTGCTTTCTCGTTTGCCCCAAGTACGGATTGGATAAGGCCTTTGGGGGCAGGGGCGATTTTCTCAGTTGACGAGGTATAGGTACTGCCATCGGCAAAGAGAACGGACAGAATCTCTGCTTTAAAGGAGCGGGTCTCCTCCTTGGGCAAAGGAATGGGAGTCTGGGCACCGAACTCGCCGCCGGAGGGAGCATTTAGATTTTTGTAGGTGAAAGCATCCACCCCGGGGAGCGGGGCGCCCTTTGCATCAAAGGCGTGGATTTTGACCTTCACCGTCTGCACCTTTTTGGGGGAGAGATTGGTAAATTTCAGTTGGGCAAGGATTTTCCCCGTGGCGGTATCCGTCAGCAATGCCCCCGCTCCAAGGAGGAGCGGAGAGCCTTCCTGATACTGATTTTCCGGCAGGGAAAACAGGCGGGTATAACGTGCACTCATAGATTTCTCCTTACAGCTCAGGCAATTCTTCCGCCGCATTTTGGCCGTCCCCACGATCGGGAAGGGCAATAATCAGAAGACAGCCCCACAGGCCGAGCCAGAAGGCGATGTGGAAGTATTTCCGATTGTGGTACCCCTTGGCCTCGGCGGCCTCAAAGAACCACTTGGCCATAAAGTACTGAAGAATCAGCACCACGGCAAGAAACAGAAGGCAAAGGAACGCTACCATACAAATAATCTCCTTTCGTATTCCTTTTAAAGATGTTTTTTGATGCATTCTTGCATCTTCAAGAAGATAATAGCATCTTTAAAAGTGCGTGTCAAGAATTATCACCTTTTAAAAATGCATTCAGAGAGGAAAATTGTTTTATGCTATAGGGGAAAGGAGGCGAAGGCCATGGATGCTGAATTTGTACGGGAGCGCATTACCCGCCTGCGGCTGCAGAAGGGGGTGTCGGAGTATAAAATGAGCTATGATTTGGGGCACAGCCGGGGGTATGTACACAACATTTCCTCGGGGAAGACCCTGCCCTCCATGGCGGAGTTCTTCGCCATCTGCGAGTATTTCCACCTGACTCCGGAGGAGTTTTTCAAGGAAAGTGTCCCCAATCCCCGCCTGCACAAGGAGCTTCTGGAGATGCTGGAGCAATTGAGCGAGGAGGATTTAGCACTGACGGCGGCCAACGTACGGCGGCTGTTGAAAGCATAGAGCACCGCTTCCGAAGAGATTCGGGAGTTTTTTTATTTTGCAAAAAGAGACCCGCAGGGCAGGTCTCTATTAAGCAAGTAGATTCACTTAAGTGTGTCGCTGTTGTTGAGGACGGAGGTGCTGTAGAGGAAGAGCACGTCCTGCCCGTGAAAGTCCACATAGCGGCCAAGGGCGGCGGGGGAAAGATAGCGGATGTCAATCAGGGTGATGCGCCTGTACCCGGGCAAAAGCAAGGGGGCCAGGCTGCTGCCGAAGGAGTCACGGAACAGCAGCAGTTCCTTCTCCGTATCTGCCAGAGGATTCTCCAGCACCAGCAGGGATTTGGAGCCGCCCAAAAACAGCTCGTAGGGGTCTCTGCCCGCCCCCTTTTCAAGGTCATAGACGGGAATATACCCCTCGGTCTCATAATCGTACACCGTGGCATGGGCTAAGGTTTCGCCGGTGAGGTAGGTGAGCGTATCCCCCTCCATGGGCAAAGCGGACTGCCCCCTATAGACTCCGTAAAAAGGGGTCTCCAAGGTATGCTCTATATACGTTTCCTCTCCCTTGGTCCCCATCTTTTCCAGCAAAGTTTTAGCAATAGGGCGCAGGGCTTCCTGCCGCCAGTGAGCGTCGGTGCCGTAGTAGTCCTCCGCAGTAAGCAGGGGGAACAGGTCGATATATTGGGCGAAGTCCGTTTGATTCTTCATTCCCTCTACAAGCCCTTCGTAGTCCAGGGCGGGGTACCCGTTTTTCTCCGCCAGAAAATAGTTCTTGTCGGGAATGAGGGATAGGTACACCTTGGAGCCCGTGGCCTGCAGGTAATTTTCATAGACCCAGGCAAAGCGGGCGGCGGCATAGCCGATGCTCTTTTCGTTCAGGGGATAGTCCAGCTTGGCGGCAGAACCCTCACAAAGGTACACCCCGTGGCTGTCCCGCTGTCCAAAGAGGTAGCGAGCCGTCCAGGCCTTGACCTCCCGAAAGCCGTCCCGCAGGGGAAACTGATCCAGGGCATAGGTCTCAAAGGCGGTCATAAAGTCCCCCTTTTCAATAGAGGAAAGGGTCAGCTTGGGAAAGGCCGCCAGCTTCCGCCGCTCCATAAGGGAGCTGTCTTGAGACGGCTTGCACCAAGCCCACACAGAGAGCCCCAGCAACAGCGCCCCGATTACGGACAGGGTGAGCAGGGCACGCAGTTCTTTTTTCATTCCAACCATCCTCCCCGCTTAAAATCTGAAGTACATAAAGGACACAAAGGAGCCGTCCAAAATATAGGCCGTGCATAAAAGCAGCAGCAGTCCCAGACCCACGGGCTGCAGTACCTGCATGCAGGGCAGTTTTTCCGCCCTCTGCCACAGCTTTTTGGGCAGGGGCGTAGCCCCCAGAAGGCCGAGTATGAGCAGGATGCCGTAGCTTCTCAAAAGGTACAGACTTTCTACAGACGCAAGAGGCAGACCCCCAAAGAGCCCTCGGACGTACCCGAAAGCGGCGTACAGGTTCGTGTTGTCAAAGAGAATAAAGCTGATCAGCAGGCACAGCCACACATACACCCGCCCCCACAGGCGGCTTTTGTTCAAATGCGGGAGCAAGAACAGCTTCTCCCCCATAAGCAGAATTCCGAAGAACAGCCCCCAGAGGATAAAGTTCCATCCGGCTCCGTGCCAAAGCCCCGTAGCGCCCCAGACTATGAGCAAGTTCAGCATCCAGCGGGGCTTCCCCTTGCGGTTGCCGCCCAGAGGGATATACAGGTAGTCACGGAACC
>CAYUHW010000147.1:0-4818 GCA_964444605.1 uncultured Christensenella sp.
TCACGGGCTCGGGCTTTGCTTCCTCTGCCTTCACGGGCTCGGGCTTTGCTTCCTCTGCCTTCACGGGCTCGGGCTTTGCTTCCTCCGCCTTGACGGGCTCGGGCTTTGCTTCCTCCGCCTTTACAGGCTCGGGCTTTGCTCCCTCTGCCTTCACGGGCTCAGCCTTTACAGGCGCTTCCTGCTCCTTGGCGGGCTCCTGTACGGGGGCCTGGGCAGGAATTTCCTCGGCAGGCTCGGCGTCGGTCACATAGCCGCCGGTCTCCCCGGACTCCAGAAACCGCTGGAACCGCTCTGCCTTTTCCTTCTCCTCCCGGATTTTGCGCTGCTGCGCCTCCTTCTCCAGAAGTCTATCCTCCGCCGCCTTGGCGGAAGCAAGCAGATCGGCCGCCGCCTTGCGGCTCTGCTCAATGCGCTCCTGCAAAGCCTTGGCGCCGGTTCTTACGCTTTTTGCCGTATCCATAAAGGATGATTTCATTGCCATACTCTTATTCCCCCGCTTTACTATTTGACTCAGCCGGATTTGGGCGTCCGGCCTCCTGTATCATCTTTGCAAAATTTCCGTCCGTTACCGCCATGACCAGCCGCCCCGGTTTCCCGATGGCTCGTCCCACTTCCTCCACCAGCAGCAAGGGCACGCCCCGCACCCGGCACAGGCTTTCGTACTTGTCCCTGGTGTTGTCCGAAGCGCTTCGCTCCAGCAGCACCAGCTTTGCCTTCCCGGCTTTGAGTGCCTTTTCCGCAGAGAAATCCCCGCTTTGGCACCTGCCCGCCTTCTGGCAAAAGCCCATGGCATTATACAGACGCTGTTCCATATTCTTCAAAAGCCCTTTCCAGACTCTCTGCCGTTTCCTCCGAAAGAGGCGCTCCCAGGGCTCTTTCCAGGGCCCGGGTCTTAATAGCCTTTTTCAGACACTCCTGCTTTTTGCACAGGTAGGCGCCCCGTCCGTTCTTCCGTCCGGTACTATCCAGCACTACCTCCCCTTCGGGGGTGCGCACCACCCGGTTGAGCTCCTTCTTGGGGCACATCTCCCGGCAGGCCACGCACATGCGCATGGGAATCTTCTTCATAGGCCTCAGCCTCCTTTCGTTTTATACTGCTTGGGGCGGGCAAAATCTCTCCCGTCCCGAACCCCGAGGCTTACTCCTCCTCGGAAGCCTCCGTTTCCTGCTCCAAAGCCTCTTCCCGCTCCTGCTCCATGGCTTCCAGGGTTTCCTCGGCCTGGCTCTGGCTCTTGATGTCAATCTTCCAGCCGGTCAAACGGGCGGCCAGACGGGCGTTCTGCCCTTCCTTGCCGATGGCCAGAGAAAGCTGGTTGTCGGGGACGATGACCTTGGCGGCCTTCTCTTCCTCGTTGATATAGACCATAAGCACCTTGGCGGGAGACAGGGACTTGGCGATGTAGATAGCGATGTCCTTATCCCACTCCACGATGTCGATCTTCTCGTTGTGCAGTTCGTTGACGATCCGCTCCACACGGCCGCCCCGCTGGCCCACGCAGGAACCTACGGCATCCACCTGAGCGTCCGTGGAGTACACGGCAATCTTGGTGCGGGAACCGGCTTCCCGGGCGATGGACTTAATCTGTACCACGCCGCTCATGATTTCCGGCACCTCCAGCTCAAAGAGCCGCTTGACAAGGCCGGGATGGGTGCGGCTGACCAGCACCTGAGGCCCCTTCATCTCCTTGCGCACCTCCAGCACATACACCTTGATGCGCTGGTTCTGCTCATAGGTCTCACCGGGAATCATTTCGTTGGGCATGAGCAGACCGTCGGTCTTACCCAATTCCACGAAGGCACTGCCCCGCTCCACACGCTGGACGATGGCGGTGAGAATCTCGTTCTCCTTCTCCACGTACTCCTCGTAGATGTTCCCCCGCTCGGCTTCCCGAATGCGCTGCACCACCACCTGCTTGGCGGTCTGGGCGGCAATGCGGCCGAACTTGCGGGTGTCCGCTTCCTCTTCGATGACGTCCCCGATGTCGTACAGGGGATTCACCTTGCGGGCCTGCGCCAAAGAGATTTCGGAGGCAGGATTCTCCACCTTTTCCACCACGGCCTTGGAGGCGTAGATATGAATCTCGCCGGTCTTGCCGTCCACTTCGGCCCGTACGTTGCCCTGAGAATTGTAGTTGCGCTTATAGGCCAGAATCAGAGCCGACTCCACGGCGGAAAGAAGGATGTCCTTGCTGATGCCCTTCTCTTTTTCCAGTGCGTTCAATGCCTCAATAAAATCTGCGTTCATGCCAGTTAAACCCTTTCTTGATACTCAAAAACTTATGTTAAAACTCTATGTAGGGACGCACCAGTGCGGCGTCCTTGCGCAAAATGGTATATGCCTTATCCTTGCACTTGACGGTGAAGGACTCGCTGTCAAAGCTCTCCAAGGTACCCACCAGCTCCTTGATGCCCTTGCCCTTGCCGGAAGGGGGCTTGATGGGAGCATACAGGCGAACCTCCAGCTCCTTGCCAAGGTTCCTTTGGTAGTCGGCATCCTTCTTGAGGGGTCTGTCCAGCCCCAGACTGCTGACGGACAGGTAGTAGGCCTGCTCAATGGGATCGGCCTCGTCCAAAATGGGTTCCAGCGCTCGGCTGACGTTCTCGCAATCGTCGATGGTGACGCCCCCGTCCTTGTCGATGTAAAAGGTCAGCACCCAGTCGCTGTACTCCTTTTGAAACTCCACCTCGCACAGGGTGAAGCCCATGTCCTCAATGGTCTTCCTGCACAGGCTTTCGCAAAGCTCCGTAGTCTTCAACGGTAATCCTCCCATTCAAAATAAAAGAGCGGGTTGCCCCACTCTGTCCATCTCATTCTCTCACACACACGCATTCGCACATAATCACAATGGCAGTATACCATACTATATCCCCGATTTCAAGGATTATTTGCGGGAAATCAAAAAAAGTTCCCATATTCTCGCCTTCGCCGAAGAATGCCCCCCCAAAAGCCCCTCGGATTTGCCGCCGGCCTGTGCAAGTTGCTTATACCGTATGGCGCCCCTTAATACCCCTTGGCCCCCTTTTCCACCACTTGGCTCCCAGTCCTGTGAACTGTTGTCCAGAGGGAGGCAAGGACTTTTAAGTTTTTTACAGGGTTAAAAGCCGAGTGCCCAGCATGCCCCTTTAAGCCGCAAGGCTCCCCTGTGTAAGGGGGCCGGGGGCACAAAGGCTTTTGCGTTTACTTTTGCTTTTATCCGCACAAGCAGCTTAAAACGCATGGCTCCCCTTAATGTTTAAGGGGAGCTGGATTGCGTAGCGTAAGCGAAGCAAGACTGAGGGGATAAGCAAATAATAGGGACGCAAAGCGTCCCATCCACAACCTGCCTGAAAGGCAGATTTCACATTGCGCAGCAATATTTCACATGGCTGCGCCATATTTCACCGCCGTCAGGCGATTTCACTGCCGCAATCAACGGGCGGCTCCACGAAAAAAGCTCCCGCCCGCAGGCAGGAGCTTCATCATGTGTACTTTTAGCAGGACAGATCCTCTACATAGAGCTCTCTGGGCTTGCTCTCGTCTTCCACGGCGGGGGCAGGAGCGGCCTTGGGAGCGGGCTCCTGATTTACGCCGTCGCGCCAGTCGAAATACTTCATGGACACTTCCGGGAACAGAGCGTAGCTGAGCACGTCCTCTTCCTGATGGGCTCTGTCGCCCAGTTCCTTCTTGTACTTCTCCAGCTCGGGCTCCAGCAAGTCTGCAGGACGGCAGGTGATGACCTCGGCATTGCCGATGGCCTTCTTGCGCACTTCCTCGTTGACCTCGCCGGGGAGCCGTCCGTATTCGCCGGCCAGCACTGCCTTGGAGTTCTTGGGGAAGGTCTTGTAGCGGCCCATGAGCACGTTCATAACGGCCTGGGTGCCTACAATCTGGGAGGTAGGCGTTACCAGAGGAGGATAACCGAAGTCCTTGCGCACTACGGGAATCTCCGCCAGCACCTGATCGTACTTATCCTCGGCCCCTGCATCCTTAAGCTGCTTGACCAGGTTGCTCAGCATGCCGCCGGGCACCTGATAGATGAGGGTGTTGGCATCCACCTGCATGGACTTGGTGGTGTAGATGCCTTCCTTCATCATGCGCTCCTGCACCTTGCGGAAATGCTTGGCCACCTCGGTCAAGGCGTTCAGATCCAGACCGGTGTCCCGCTCGGTTCCCTGCAGGGTAGCCACCATGGCCTCGGTGCAGGGCTGGGCGGTGCCGTTGCCGAAGGGGCTCAGGCAGGTGTCCACGATGTCCACGCCGGCCTGTGCGGCCATGAGGTTGGTCATGTCGCCGGTACCGGTGGTGTTGTGGGTGTGCAGATGGATGGGTACGTCCACCTCTTCCTTCAGTTTCTTTACGAGGCTGGCCGCCTGATAGGGCAACAGGAGGTTGGCCATGTCCTTAATGCAGATGGAGTCTGCGCCCATCTGTACCAGCTCCTTGGCCAGCTTTACGAAGTAGGCTTCGTCGTGAACGGGGGAAATGGTGTAGCTCAGAGCGGGCTCGCACCAGCCGCCGTACTTCTTGGTGTAGCGGATGGCCGCCTCCAGGTTGCGGGTGTCATTGAGGGCATCGAAGATACGGATCACGTCGATGCCGTTCTCAATGGCCTTGCGGCAGAAGGCTTCCACCACATCGTCTGCATAGTGCTTGTAGCCAAGAATGTTCTGGCCGCGGAAGAGCATCTGCAGCTTGGTGTTGGGCAGAGCCTTGCGCAGGGTGCGCAGTCTCTCCCAGGGATCCTCATGGAGGTAGCGGAGGCAGGCGTCAAAGGTGGCGCCGCCCCAGACTTCCAAAGACCAGTAGCCGATGGCATCCAGCGCCTCGCAGGCGGGAAG
>CAYUHW010000148.1:0-4705 GCA_964444605.1 uncultured Christensenella sp.
GTCTTTGAGTTCTACCGTTCCCATATTAGCCTCCCATTCTCTCCGAAACATACTCGTCCACGATTCTGAACAGCTCGTTTACATATCCGTTGTTCACGGCTTCTTCCACCAGCTTCTCCCGCGGAGGCACTTCCTCGCCCATAAGGCTCATCATTTCGGCCATCTGGTCGGCGGCCTCTTCGGCTTCGGAAACATCCGGCTGAATCCCCTGCTGTTCGCACAGCACCTTAGCCATCCAAAGCTGTTTGGCCTGACGCAAAATGCCCGTGCGGATCTCCTCATCGTCGGGAACAGGCATACCGTAAGCGCGGTAATCTGCCTGAATGGCCTCCCGATTCTCTTCCAGCTCCCTATCCAGCGCCTCTTCTTCGTATGCAAAGGTGCTGTTGTTCTCCATCTGCTGCTCTATGTAGGCCATGGCCATTTTGTGCTTTTCCATTTTGGCATCCTGACGAATCTTTTCGGCCGTAAAACTGCGGTACTCCGCTACGGTCTGAATATTCTCCAGCCCCATGGAAGCAATAAGAGCATCGTTGACCTCCACGGGAAGAAAGCGAATCACCTTCTCTACGGTCAAAGTTACGTCCTTCTCTCCCAATTTGGTGAGAACCTCATCCCCTGCCTTCTTGCCAAGCACGGCTTTAGACGCTTCCTCTGCTTCGGGCATTTCTACACCGGTATACAGGAGGACGGTGCGCCCGTCAGGATAGCTTTGATCGTCAGCACGGCAGAAAACCGTATCGCCCCTTTGGGCAGTTTCCTCTTCCTTCTCCTTTGCATAACGCAGGGACAGGCGCTGGAGTTCCGCCTCTACCCGCTCTTCGTCCGCGGAGATGGTCAGAAACTCCTCCGGAATTTCAATCTGTCCCGGAGGGCATAAAGTTATAACCCTTCCTTTCACAATATACTCCTCTCTTAATTGTATTTTTGTCTTCTAATTCTTTGCTATTGTGCCAATATTACCACAGTCAATCTTCAAATGCAACTATCTTTTCTTACGGCCCCTAAGGGTGAAAAGCTCCGCTCCATTTTGCCTTTTCTCTCTTTTCAAACAAGAGGGAACCGTGGTATAATACCATAAAAGGAGGTATGAATCATGATACTGAATTGGCTGCTTAAGCGTCCCCCTGCAAAAGAACATTCCCCAGCCCCAAAGAATCCCTCGGCACCTCCCGCCTCCGGGCCTATGGATTCGAAGCTGGAGATACAAAAGAAGAAGCTTTTGAAGGGGTGTGTAGATTATTTGCTGGATTTGAAGGAGTTTCCCGGTGAAAAAGCCATAGGCGTGAGCTGCAGTTATCCCGGAACGGAGAATCTCATGTCATTATCCATAGAGCCGGATGCCGCCAACCCGGCTTTGCACAGGCTCTGCACCCGCGGAGTCCGTCAGGGGACGGATTTATGCGTCATGCACTACATCTGCAAGGGCACATCCGAAGAGATACGAGCCTATCTATCCGACGGTTCTCACGCGGAGGAACTGTTGAAAAGCTGGCAGCAGCTTTCCGATTCCGTAGACAAAAAGAACTAAGGAGCATCTGCCCCCTCAGGCAACAGGAGATTATTCATGGCCTTTGATTATAAGAAAGAGTACAAAGAGTTCTATATGCCCAAAAGCAAGCCCGCCATAGTGGAGATTCCTCCCATGCGCTATATTGCCGTGCGGGGCCAGGGAGATCCCAACGAAGAGGGCGGAGCATACAAGCAGGCCATGGGCTTATTGTACGGCCTTGCCTTTACCATTAAGATGAGCAAGCTGGGAGATCACAAAATAGAGGGCTACTTTGACTATGTGATCCCTCCTTTAGAGGGCTTCTGGTGGCAGGAGGGTGTAAGCGGCATCGACTACACCAGAAAAGATACCTATCAATGGATCTCCCTCATCCGTCTCCCCGACTTTGTCACCAAGGCGGATTTTGACTGGGCCGTGGAAGAGGCCACCAGGAAAAAGAAGCTGGACTTCTCCAAGGCGGAGTATTTTGTCTACCGCGAAGGGCTGTGCGTACAGTGCATGCACATTGGCTCCTATGACGATGAGCCCGCCACTTTGGCGCTGATGGAGGCATATATGCAGGAAAGAGGGTACGAAACGGACATAACCCCCAGCCGTTTTCATCA
Source organism: uncultured Christensenella sp. (assembly GCA_964444605.1). Taxonomy (GTDB): domain Bacteria; phylum Bacillota; class Clostridia; order Christensenellales; family CAG-138; genus RUG472. The sequence goes on from CAYUHW010000148.1 coordinate 2,119, forward strand.
CGAAATATATCTCTCCGATGCAAGAAAGGTGCCCCCTGAAAAGCGGAAGACCGTTCTCCGCCACCCCATCAAAAGGAAGGATATTTTCCAAGAGGCACGCCCATAGAAAAAGCGGCTAATGCACAAAAAGCTGCGCGCCTCAATCTTCGCTATAGTGAATAAAAGCTCGGAATTTTTCTTCCGAATTGTTTAGAATCAGGCTTTCATCAAAGCCAATCTCGTCCAGCAGTTTGATTGCTTCGTCAAAGCGCCCAACCCGGCTGGGGTCATGGGCATCGGAGCCAACATACACGCAGGTGCGGTATTCCATGCAAAGGCGAAGATAGGTGCGGATGTTTTCCATGCAGTTCTTCTTCCATCCCTCCAGTATTGTGGTATTGTTGACTTCCAGCGCCACGCCATATTCTTTGGCCCCTTGCACCAAGCGCACATAGTCTAAAGGCCAAGTGCTGTCATCGGGGTGAGAGATAAAGAAAATCTTGGGATGCTGCATGCACCGAATTAAATTGTCCGTGTTCTTTTCCATCCCCTGGTTCTCATAGCAGGTGCCGTGAATCCCCACGATTCCGTAGTCCAATAGGGAAAGAAACCGTTCCGGCAGGGTCATGGCGCCGTCGTTCAGCACGTTGTTCTCCACCCCGTAGTACATATGCACGCCGTACAGTTCCCGAGGGATGGCACAAAGGTTCTTAAAATAGATAGGATCGCAGGTGCCGGGGGTACCGGGTGCATGCTCGCTCATGCCCAGTCCCACAAGCCCCTTCTCCTTGGCCGCCCATGCATTTTCTCTTGGGGTTCCGTAAGCGTGGCCGGAGGCCAGGGTGTGGGTGTGAATATCCAAAATCAGCTTGTCTTTCATCTTTATTCTTTCTCCAAAAATATTCCGATACTTCATTATACCCGTTCAAACCGCTTTTGTCACGCACTATCCTTGGCTTTGCATTAAGTGAGGCTTCTTTCTATGCCGATTGACAAAGGCCTCTCCGTCAGATATTTCTCCTTATAAATAAGACGCACACGGGATTGACAGCTTTATTTCCTGTGCTACAATGCAAATATAGACATTCTGTCCCCTCCATGACGCCTTTTGGGACGGCATACGGAGCAGGCAAATAATACAATGCAGGAGGTGTCCCCATCCATGGGCAGCGTCTTTATGCTCTTAATTCCCCTTTCCCTGCTTGCCGCCGCAAGCTGGTATCTATCATACCGCTTGTACCAAGGGCTGGCCGCTTTCTTTCCCGGAATGCGGTTTTGGCCTGTGCTGGTGTTAATCCTTGCCCTGCTCCTCATTTTGGTGCTGGCCTTCATGCGGGCACTGACGCCCTTTTCCAAGGAGGTCAAGCAGATTTTGGGGCTGGCAGGAGGATACTGCATGGGCTTTGTCCTCTATCTTTTGCTGTTTACGGTGGCGGCGGACTTACTTTTGCTCCTCCCCCGGCTGTTAAAGCTGCCCTTTACCGCTCACCGTCTTTTTCACGGCTTTGTGACGGCGGGGGTATTGCTGCTGACCCTTTCCACCTGTCTGTACGGCTTTCTCCATGTTCAGAATATCCACCATGAATCCTATGAAATTCCCCTGCAGGGCAAGGAGGATATTTCGGATTTAAACGTGGTGATGATTAGCGACCTCCATTTGGGCGCCGTGGGTTCGGAAGAGCGGCTTGAGAAGGTGGTGGAAGAAATCAATACCCTGCAACCTGATGTGCTTTGCATTGCAGGGGATTTCTTTGATACGGACTTTGCCGCCATTCAAAATCCCGATGCCGCCCTTAAGACCCTGCAGAAGCTCCATGCCGCCTACGGAATATACGCTTGCCTTGGCAACCATGACGGCGGAGCGACTCTGCCTCAAATGACCGCCTTTTTGGAGGAAGCGGGAATTCATCTGCTGGACGATACCTATACGGTCATTGACCGGCGGCTGGTGCTGGTCGGACGGCTGGATGCTTCGGCCATCGGCGGGTACGGAGAACGGAAGCGTCAGCCCCTTTCCGACATTCTTACTTGCGAGAACCTCTCCCTGCCCGTCATTGTGCTGGATCATAACCCCGCTCATATCTCCGAATACGGCCGTGAGGCAGACTTGATACTCTGCGGCCACACCCACAAAGGGCAGGTGTTCCCGGGGAATCTGTTCACAAAGAAGCTGTACACCGTGGATTACGGCTATTATAGGAAGGATGCCCAAAGTCCCCATGTTATCGTGACCTCCGGGGTAGGCGCCTGGGGCATGCCCATGCGGGTGGGCACCAATTGTGAGATTGTCTCCATCCGCTTTTGCTGTGAGCCTTAAAGCCAAAAATGGGCATCCGTGCTTATCAAAAGCCGCTTCCTCTTATTCGGAAGCAGTTCCATTTAGCCTATTCACAAGCTGATTATACGCATTGACTTCCGAAGAAACGTGTTGTGTTTTCAACAGAATTTTCGAAGGGCCGGGGCTATGGTATTTAAGAATGGCGTGCCCGAATTTCAGCATAGTCCTCTGTAGGAGTATAGAACATTGGGATACATACGGTGCAAGTCGAAGAGCATTCCGATTTGCACCGTTTTTTATAGCTTCATATCAAAACCATCGGGCTTCTAT
>CAYUHW010000149.1:0-4673 GCA_964444605.1 uncultured Christensenella sp.
GGCCAAGGGTTCGCTAAAGCGAACCCGCCGCCCCCGGTGCCGCTTACTGCACCCGTTCCCAAAAGCGGAAGGCAAAGAAAGAGACGGCTTACGCCGTCTCTTTCTCACAGGTCGTCTGCATCCTGAACGGGGACTTCAAAGTCCTCCGGCACGCCGGTATAGCTGCCCTGGACATCCGAAGGAATGTGCCAAAGCTGTTTTTCCATCTCAGGCCAACCGGGAAGCCCCGTTTGCGGGGGAATCTTAGGGTTCTGCTTCTTTTTCATCCGGATTTTCTCAGGCTCTGCCGTCAAAAGCGGTAGGTGTTTTCCTGCTCCTGCTGCTTCTGTCTGTCCTTCTGCTCCTGAGCGGGCTTCTTGCTTTCGCCGTCCTTCCGACTCTTCCGGTTCTGTTCCTTGATTCCGGCATAATCCCGGTCATAGGTTTCGTAAAAAGACATCTTCCAATACCTCCTTTTTGTTCAGCCGTAGCCGACACTGCTATTTTCGGCCGAACCGCCCCATCCTATGACCGGAAATTTTTCCCAGTTTTTATTTTTCCTTTATTTCAACAGCAATACCCGCGTTCCCTTTTCCAGCGGCTCCTGCAAATGGGGATTCATTTCCCGCAATTCTCCTATGGGAATTCTAAACTGCTTTCCAAGAGAAAACAGGCTCTCTCCCCCCTCGGCAAAGTACAGCAGCAGCCCCGTGTACCCCGGCTCAGGGGTTTGGGCGCACAGTGACCCGGTGTAGCACAGCTTCCGCCTTGCATACCGCTCCCCCTCTGCAAGCACCGTGCCCTCTGCCCGCAGGGCTCGCCCCGATCCTTTCACCTGCAGTTCCGTCAGCCTTGCCTCCGCCATAAGGGTCTCCTCCGCTCCGGGCAAAGTTTTTTCAAAGGGCACTTCCGCCGTAAAGCTGTGCAGAAGTCCTTGGGGGCAGCGGTACACCGTGGTGACCAGCACCTTTCCCGCCGCCTTCAGTTCGGCGCCTTCTTCCCCCTTTTCCGTCCCCTGAAGCACAGGCAATCCCAAGGCCGCCAGCACCTGTTCGCACTCCGGCAAATGGCCGGGCACTTCCAGCCGCCCCGACGCAGGCACTTCCTCGGAAAAGCTGCCCGTACAGCAGCGGCACTCTATTTCCTGCCGCCGGCAGGAGAAGGTTCCTTCCTTGTCATAGGCATCCTCCAGCAGGGTCATGACCTCCAGCCGTTGGCCGTATATGCTCAAGGACACATCTGCCTCCATAAGCAGAGCCTCTCCCCGAATGACCGCCTGTGCGCCCGTAATCTCTCCTCTGGAAAAGGGAGGCTGATCCCCCGCTCCCTGCAAGGGGACGGTCTCCGTAAAGGGCCGGCGCAGGGTCTTTTGAGTCAGTCTTCCGCTGGGTGGCAACAGAAACAGTTCCCAGCACAGGCACCCCTCCACCCCTGCAGAGCTCCCTGCCTGTTCCGTTTTTAAGGGGGCTAAACAAGCCGTGTACCCCAAAAGCACCGTGCCTTCCTCCACGCCCTCCTCTTCCCGCAAGCGCAGGGACTTTGCCCCCAGCAACAGCTTTTTCTCCTCCGTAAGCTGCAGGGTCTTCTGCTCCAAATTTCTCCCGCCGCCTAAGGAAGAAATGACCTCCACGGTGACGCTCTCGGTTATAAAGGCCCGCACCTCCAATAAAGCGTACAGCCGCAGGCCCCCGTTCTCCTGCCTGAGTTCACAGCTTTTCAACTGGGCCGTGACCTGGGCCTGCATACCCGCCTTCAGCCCCTCTCCCTTCAGGGTCTGGGTAAAGTCCGCCGCCGCATCAAAGCAGTACAGCCGCCGCTCCTCATCTTCGGCCGCAACGTGCAGTGCCAGGGTGCCGCTGACCTTCACCCGCCCCTCCAGCACCTCCGTCTTCTCTACCTGCAGTTGCGGACAGACCCAAAGCACCGCCCCCAGGGTTTTCTCCCCCGGTACGGGAACGGCGCTTTCGATGGGGGTTTCCTCCTGCAGAACCTGTATATACTTTTCGCAGCCGATGTTGTTCCTGTTGGTGTCCATAGCCAAACCTCCTTGCCATGTTCCTTTCACAAAAGCCTATGCCCCCATCCTCCCCTTCATGACAAAAAGACCCTCTCCCAAAGGGAAAGGGTCTGCTTGGCTATTGTTTTTTATTTTACACGGGCGTTATGGATATACTGGGTGTCCTCTATGTCCCGCCGCACCCGATAGAGAATGAGCACGTCGGCTAAGCCGGAGATCAGCAGCATGAGCCCCGTGACCCGGGTCAGCACCAATGCCGTTTCAAAGGGGTTGCACAGTGCCACAATGCCCGCCGCCACGGCCAAAACGCCGTAGATTAAGGGCATCCACCAAAAGCGCATGTACATTTTTTTGAAGAACAGGCTCTCATAGACCGCCAAAGCACCGTTGACGATGACCATGACCGCCAGCACCACCTGCAAAAAGCTCACAATCCATGCCCCTTTGATTAGGAAGAACAGTCCTGCCAGCACCCCCGCTATGGACAAACCCAGCTTCATCCCCGGCTGAAAGGCGATGCGCTGCATGCAATAAAACACAATGCCCGCCGCACCTGCCAGCATCATGGCCGCTCCCGCCAGATAGCACACGGCTTTTACCGTAAAGGAGGGAAAAATCAGCATAAGCAGTCCCATCGCCGCACATCCCAAGGATGTAAGCATGGCGGCAGTCTTGTAACGAGTCAAAAATAAGTTCACAAACGTCCCCCCCCTGCAGTTTTTTCTATATGCCATACAATAGTCTACCTGAGGAATTTTGTCAACGGACTTAAAAAAAGGTTTGAAATATGTCTAAAGTTTAGACACATTTTCTGTCCCAAGCTCTATTTTATCCAGGAGGGCAGGGCGTTTTGGATGCGGGTGGTGATGTTGTTCAACTGCTCGATGCCCTTGTTGAGTCCCTCTATATCCAGTGCATTCAGCTTCTGCAAAGCCTCCTCCGCCCCGTTCATGGTGGCTTCCAGCTTTCCGAAGGCCTCCTCCAGCCCCTTGGTTCCCGTCTCCGTCAGCGCCTCCACATTGGCCGCCATTTGGGCATAATCCACCTCATTGAGATTCTCCGCCAGCAGGTTTATGCTGATCAGCGCCGTTTCCGCCTTTTCTACCGCATCCTCCAGCTCCTCCGCCGTCTGCTCCAAGCGGCTTACCGCCTGCCCCCCCAGCAAAAGTACGGCTACCAGCATGCCCGCCAAAGCGCAGGCGCCCATGGCCACGCACACAAGCTGTATCCTCTGCCGCAGTTGGCTCTTCTTCTGGTTTGCCAGCATGGTCTCCAGACAACTTAATATTCTCTGCTGTTCCGTAGTCTCTCCCGAGTGCACCCTGTTCTCGTCCATAATATACTCCTTTTTATTCTATTTTTTCTCTTCCGTAAAGGCATACAGGTGGGCGTTGCCCCGCTTGCCCACAACTTCCAGCAAGCCCGCCGCCCGAAGTACCAGAGCCGCAGAATTCTCTTCTCCCCGTCTGAGTCCCAGCGCCTTGCCAAGGGTAAGCCCGTCAAAGGGCGCCTCCAAGGCTTTTGGGGGAAGCAGCGCCCCATAGTCCTCCTTCTTCTCCAGCAGCAGGCTGTCCACAAAGGCCGTGGGAATGCGCTCATAGTGGGTGGCACGCTTCTTTTTGTCCTTTCCGTACCCGTCCAGCAGACGAATCTCCTGCCCGTCCAAAAGCACCAGTTCCAAGGAAAAGCCCGGCTGAAACAGCAGAGGCTTTAAGCCGTAGATATCGGGCAAGGCCTTATAAAAGGTGCCCCGCTTGCTGCTCTTGCGTATTTGGCTGAGAGCCCCCGTCTCCGGATCCAGATATATAAGCTCCGTGGTGCGCAAAATGGGATGCACCACATGAACGGGATACTCCTTTAAAAAGAACTCCGCCTTCTGCCGCAGCTTGTGCAAATCCCGAGTCTGCACTTCAAAGATGCCCTGCCCGTTGCACACATCGGCTACATAGCGGCCTATGGGCACCTCGTGCAAGGTCACGTCCGGCTCTATGGCACGCTTTAACACGCTGTGCAGGGTCTTCTCCCCCAGCGTGCCTATGCCGGCTCCTGCCCGCCCTTCCTTTTCCAGCGCCATGCAGGCCTGATAAAATGCTTGCCCGTCCACCAAAAGCTCCTTGCCTCCTTGTATAAAATCAGTATAGCAAAAACCGAAGGCAGTGTAAATGCCCTCGGTTCATAACGCCTCCAAATCGGTGCCTATGGCGGGAGATATATAAAAGGAGCCGGAATCACCGGCTCCCTGCCTATTTTTTTGGATTAGAGAGCGAACTTCTCCGTGAGGATGTCCACAATCTCGGCACCGATGCGCTTCTGGGCTTCGCCGGTGGAAGCGCCGATGTGGGGCGTGCAGGACACCATGGGGTGAGAATACAGCTCCGCATTCTTGGAAGGCTCGCTGGCCCACACATCCAAGCCCGCTGCCCGCACCTTGCCGGAGTTCAAAGCCGCCAGCAGGGCGTCCTCATCCAGGTTGGCGCCGCGGCTGGTGTTGATGATGCACACGCCGTCCTTCATCTGGGCGATGGTCTCGGCGTTGATGATGGCACCGCCGTCTACGGCAGGAGCATGGACGCTGATAAAGTCGCTGACCTTCAGCAATTCCTCCATGGTCACATACTCAATGCCAAGCTGCTCCTCAATGCCGGGGATGTGGTAGATGTCAAAGGCGACTACCTTC
>CAYUHW010000150.1:0-4670 GCA_964444605.1 uncultured Christensenella sp.
CCACATGGCCCTGCCTCTCATCGTCATGACCTTTACCTCTCTGGGCGGCATGACCCGCTATGTCCGTGCTTCCATGATCGAAGCCTTGTCCATGGACTGCATCCGCACCGCCCGCGCCAAGGGTCTGCGGGAGAAGGTGGTCATTTACTCCCACGCTTTCCGCAACGCCCTGCTGCCCATCACCACCCTGATTATCGGCTGGTTCATCGGCATCTTCGGCGGCTCTCTGATGATTGAAAACATCTTCGCCCTCAACGGTATCGGCAAGACCTACAACGAGGCCCTCACCGGCCACGACAACGAGATCATTCTGGGCCTGCAGATGTTCTATATTACCGTTTCTCTCTTTGGCAACCTGCTGGTCGACGTGGTCTACGGCTTCATCGATCCTCGTGTCCGTGTAAATAAGTAAGGAGGCAGTATCATGGAAAATAACAAGAAGAATACTGCCAAGTCCGGGGTCTTTTCCACCCTGTGGCGCTGGCTCAAACGCATGTTCCTGGGCACCGGCCATCCCTTGACCCAGGAGGAAATGCTGGCGGTCGAAAAGATTGAAAGCCCCTCCACCATGGCCTTTAAGGCTTTCTTCCGCAGAAAGCTGGCGGTCGTCGCCCTGGTGGTGCTGCTGGCTCTGTTTGCTCTGGTCTTCATCGGGCCCTACTTTGTGCCCATGGACTTGACCTATACGGATCCTCTCCAGGCCAACATCGCCCCCAACTACTCCCTCATGTCTCCCCCGGCGGCTCTGAGCAACAACGTGCGGGAGATCAGCTCCTTCTCCGACTTCTCCGTAGGCGTCAGCCAGGACAACAACCTGTATATCTGGGGTCACACCAAGAACACCCTGACCCGCATTGACTACACCAAGGTCCCCGAGAAGATTCAGGAAGGCAACGTGTTCACCGCCTCCAGCGGTACCGACCACGTTCTGGCCATCACCACCGACGGTAAGATCGTGGGCTGGGGCAACAGCTCCGTCTGCCAGTTCGGCTATAAGAAGGTGGAGACCGACCCCTATATCCAGATGCCTGCCGAGTTCATCGAGGGCACCATCGATATAGACAAAGTGGGACAGCTCCTGTGCGGCTATCAGGTATCCGCTCTCGTGTATGACGGCCGCCTGTACGCCTGGGGCAACCCCAACACCATGCTGAGCCTGAAGGAGCTGGCCACTCACGAGCGCTACCAGTCCGGCGTAAAGAAGGTTGCCTTCTCCAACTACTATGCTTTGGTTCTCATGGAGGACGGCACCGTCACCGGCGGTCAGTCTCTGACCTTTAACCGCCAGTCCGCTTACTCTTCCACCGAGGGCAAGATCAAGAACCTGAAGACCTTCTTGAAGGATCGGACGGTATTGGACATTGCCGCTACCAACAACTGCTACGCCATGGTTATGGATGACGGCAGCATCGTGGTCTTCGGCGCCGTGGAATACGGTGAAAACGAGATTCCCGCCCTGCCCGAAGGCGAAAAGTACGTGTCCATCTCCGGCGGCACCCGCCACTTTGTGGCCCTGTCCGACAACGGCACCGTGTACGCCTGGGGTCATAACGACGGCGGCCAGTGCGACGTAAACGGCCAGACCGCTTCCCGGGTCTTTGCCTGCTCCAAGCAGACCTATTTAATCAACGACAACGACGATATCTCCTACAAGAGCGGCTTTAAGGGATATCTCATGGGCACCGACAGCAACGGCCGCGACATCTTCACCCGCATTATCCACGGCGGCAAGATGACCATGACCATCGGTGCGGTGGCCGTTATCGTGTCCACCATTATCTCCATCATCGTAGGCTGTATCTCCGGCTACTTCGGCGGCTGGGTGGATATGCTGCTCATGCGTGTTACGGAGATCTTCTCCTCCATCCCCTTCCTGCCCTTTGCCATGATGCTCTCCTACATCATCCGCACCATGCCCATCGGCGAGACGGCCCGTATCTTCATCATCATGGTCATGCTGGGTCTGCTGAGCTGGACGGGTCTTGCCCGCATGATTCGCGGACAGGTGCTGGCCGAGCGTGAGAAGGAGTTCGTCATCGCCGCACAGTCCATGGGCGTAAAGGAGAGCCGGATTGCCTTTAAGCACATCCTGCCCAACGTTGTGTCCATCATTCTGGTAAACGTAACGCTGAACTTTGCCGGTTGTATGCTGACGGAGTCGTCCCTGTCCTACCTAGGCTTCGGCGTACAGCAGCCTCAGCCCACCTGGGGCAACATGCTCTACGGCGCCAACAACTCTCTGGTCATCCAGAACTACTGGTGGCAGTGGGTATTCCCCTCTATCGCCCTGTCTCTGGCTACCATCAGCATCAACGTAATCGGCGATACCCTGCGGGATGTTCTTGACCCCAAGAGCAGCCGTGAGAAATAGTCGATGGAGGAAGTACTATGGCTTTATTAGAAGTAAAGAATCTGCATACTTATTTCACGACCAGAAAGGGTATCGTGAAGGCAGTCAACGATGTTTCCTACACCCTTGAGGCCGGCAAGACCATCGGCATCGTAGGGGAATCCGGTTCCGGCAAGTCCGTGTCCGCCATGAGCATTCTGCAGCTTTTGGACGGCAACGGCTACATTGCCGACGGACAGATTCTCTTTGAGGGGAAGGATTTGACCAAGCTGTCCCAGCAGGATATGTACGAAATCCGGGGCAACATGATTTCCGTTATCTTCCAGGAGCCCATGACCTCCCTGAACCCCGTGTTCAGCGTGAAGCGTCAGCTCTCCGAGCCCTTTATGATCCATCAGGGGCTCAGCAAGAAGGAAGCGGAGCAGAAGGCTCTGGAGATGCTCTACGCCGTACAGATTCCAAACCCGGAAGCCGTGCTTCTGCAGTATCCCCACCAGCTCTCCGGCGGCATGCGCCAGAGAGTCATGATCGCCATGGCCCTTGCCTGCAAGCCCAAGATTCTCATTGCCGACGAGCCCACCACGGCTCTGGACGTAACCATTCAGGCGCAGATTCTGCACCTGATGAACGAGCTGCAGCGGACCAACGGCACCTCCATCATCTTCATCACCCACGACCTGGGCGTTATCAACGAGATGGCGGACGACGTGGTGGTCATGTACTGCGGGCAGGTCGTGGAAAAGGCTTCCGCACGGAAGATTTTCACCAACTGCGCCTTCAGCCACCCCTACACCGAGGGTCTGATGCACTCCATCCCCCGCATGGAAAACGTGGGCAACAAGCTGGAGCCCATTCCCGGGGTGGTGCCCCATCCTTTGGCTCTGCCCAAGGGCTGCAAGTTCGCTCCCCGCTGCAAGTATGCTACGGCCAAGTGCCTGGAGCAGGAGCCGGAGCTTCGTGAAAATGCTCCCGGACAAATGATTCGTTGTTTTTATCCTGAAAAGGAGGTGCGTTCCAGTGAAGAACACAGAAAAGCTGTTGTCAATCACTAACCTGAAGAAGTATTTCCCCGTGGCCAAGTCCAGCATCTTCCAGAAGGAGCAGCTATATGTCCGGGCCAATGAGGAAATCACCATCGACATTCACTCCGGCGAAACCTTCGGCTTGGTAGGCGAGTCCGGCTGCGGCAAGTCCACTTTGGGCCGCACCATTCTCCAGCTCTACCCCCAGACCGCCGGTTCCACCCTGTACTACGGCCGCACCCTGGAGGAGTTTGCCCCCTCCTATGTGGCAAAGACCCTGCAGAACGCCCACAAGATGATTGGCGCCTGGAAAAAACTGCAGGCCAAGGCTCTGGCCGCCGCTGAGGAAGTAGACAAGGCCGGAGACGCCGCCACCTTCTTCCAGCATCAGAACAAGAACCTGCTGGCCGCCGAGGCGGCTACCGCCTTCCAGAACGTGGTGAAGATTATGGGCGGCTTTGTGGCCCTGGAGGATCCCACGGAGGGCGCCAAGGTTCTTTTGAAGAAGTACCAGACCAACGTCAAGCTGGCCAAGCTCAACGATTCCATCCGGGATTTGGACGGCGAGATTGCCTTCCACGAGGCCGTGGCCAAGGAGCTGGAAGCGGACAGCACGGTAAAAAATCCCAAGCCCAAGATTAAGAAGGCTTTGAAAAACGCCGAGGCCGCCCGCAACAAGCGGAACAACCTGCTCCCCGAGCGGGAAAAGCTCAATGCCCTTTTGCGGGACGATGAGGCCGCCGTGGCCGCCGTCCGTGCCAAGTATAAGGACAATGCCCAGTTCCAGGAATATGAAAAGATGCTGGACAACGGCATCGATTTGAGCCGGCTGAAGTACACGGAGATGCGCCTTTTGCGCAAGGATATCCAGATTATCTTCCAGGATCCCTACTCCTCCCTGAACCCCCGCATGACCGTGGGACAGATTATCGGCGAAGGCTTGACCACCCACAAGTTCTTTAAGTCCGGAGACCCCAAGATGAAGGAGTACATTCTGGACGTTATGGAAAAGTGCGGTCTGCAGGGCTACATGCTCCACCGCTATCCCCACCAGTTCTCCGGCGGACAGCGGCAGAGAATCTGCATCGCCCGTGCCCTGGCGGTAAAGCCCAAGTTCATCGTGTGCGATGAGTGCGTTTCCGCTCTGGACGTGTCCATTCAGTCCCAGATTATCAACCTGCTGGAGGAGCTGAAGGAGACCGACAATCTGACCTACCTGTTCATCTCCCACGATTTGTCCGTTGTGCGGTACATTTCCGACCGTATCGGCGTTATGTATCTGGGGAACATGGTAGAGC
>CAYUHW010000151.1:0-4622 GCA_964444605.1 uncultured Christensenella sp.
TGGGCGGCCTGGCAAACCTTGCTGGCCTTGGTGGCAATGAGGGTCTGGTGGTTGATGAAGGTCAGCACTGCCGTTTCAATGAGCTGGGCTTCGCAGATGGGGGCTTTGACCCGAATCAGGGGCTCATAGGGGAAGACCACCGTGCCCTCGGGCATGGCGTAAATTTCTCCCGTAAAGCGGAGCTCACGAAGAAAATCCAAGAAGGCTTCATCAAAGAGATTCAAAGAACGGAGGTAGGAGAGATCCTCCTCGTCAAAGTGCAGATGGTTGATATAGTCGATAACGCTTTCCACACCGCACATAATGGCGTAGCGGGTTTCCTCTTTGGGACGGAAGAACACGTCGAACACGGCCTCGTTTTTGTACATACCCTTGGAGAAATATCCGTACATCATGGTGAGCTCGTATAAATCCGTCATCATGGTGAGATTTCGCTTTTCGTGGTACATTTTCATGCCTCCCTGGGGGCTGCTTCCCCGCTATATTTCCATTGAAGTATAGCACATCCCAATAAAGAATGCAACGGGAAAGGGCGGATTCTGGTGGGAGGCGGCGGGTTCGCAGAGCGAACCCTTGGGTGCCGGGGGCGGAACGCCCCCGGCACCCAAGAGAAGGGCTTTGCCCTTCCGCCGCCCCCAAAGCCTTAAGCGCATAAAAGAAAAAAGCGGGAGCAATCCCGCTTTTGCTATATTGTTTACTTACTGCGCATTCTGAAGGCGCTGCTTGTGAAGCTGAAGGGTGTAAAGCTCGTAATAGCGCCCCTTCTTCTCCAGCAGTTCAAAGTGATTGCCTTCTTCAATGACCTGCCCGTGCTGAAGCACCAGAATGTTGTCTGCGTGCTGGATGGTGGACAGACGGTGGGCGACCATGAGCATGGTGCCGATGTTCATCATCTTCTCCAGAGAGTCCTGAATGAGCACTTCGGTCTCCGTATCGATGTTGGCAGTGGCCTCGTCCAGAATCATAATCTCAGGCTTGTGGATGATGGTTCTGGCAAAGCTCAAAAGCTGCCGCTGTCCGGCGGAGAAGTTGTTGCCCCGCTCCCGCACCTCTTCGTCCAGCCCCTTGGGGAGCTTTTGAATGAAGGTATCGGCGTTGACATACTTGCAGGCGGCCATGACTTCCTCGTCGGAGACTCCCTCCATATTCAGCAGAATGTTGGAGCGGACGGTACCGGAGAACAGGAACACATCCTGCAGCATCTGGCCGAAGTGGCGGCGGAGGCAGGAGATTTTGATGTGCCGGATGTCGATGCCGTCCAGAGTGATGGTGCCCTTTTGGATATCATAATTGCGGCACATAAGCCCCAGAATGGTGGTTTTTCCTGCACCGGTGTCGCCAACAAAGGCCACGGTCTGCCCGGGGGTAACGTGGAAGCTGACATCCCGCAGCACCCAGTCTTCCTTTTCATAGGCAAACCATACGTTTTTAAACTCGATTTCGCCCCGCACCGTAGGCAGATCGATGGCATCGGGCTCGTCCACTACCTCGGGCTCCATGTCCATAATGGAGAAAATCTTTTCCGCCGAAGCAAAGGCGCTCTGGAGCCAGTTGAACTGCTCCGCCAAGCTCTGTACGGGGTCAAAGAATTTGGAGATATACATGTAGAAGGTAACAATGGTGCCGGAGGTAATCACCTGACCCATGAACTGGGTGTTTTCGATGACGCCCTTGCCGCCTAAGTACAATAGGCACATGACCGAGGAGATGTACAGCATGTATACCATGGGGCGGAAGATGCCGAAGACAAAAATCTGGTTTTGCTTGGCCTTCTTCAGCCGGGTGTTCTTCTCGTCAAACTCCTGCTGTTTGCGCTCCTCCCGATTGAATACCTGAATGATTTTAATGCCGGACAGGTTTTCGGACAGGAAGGTATTGATGTCCGTGGTGCCGTCTTTTACCTTCCGATAGGCCTTGCGGCTGAACTTGCGGAAAATCAGGGTGAACAGCACGATAAAGGGCACGAAGCACAGTACCATGAGGGTCAGCTCATAGTTGAGCAGGAACATGGCTCCCAGCACGCCGATGATGACGAAGATGTTGCGGAAAAGCTGTACCAGAATGTTGGTGAAGACCATGGACACGGCGTTGGTATCGTTGGTCACACGGGTGACCAGCTTGCCCACGGGAATGTGGTGGAGCTGGTTGTGGGACAGGCTTTCAATATGGGTAAAGGTATCTTCTCTTACGGCGGAGACAATCTTCTGTCCGGCCTTCTGCAGCAGAATCCGCTGGGCATAGGTGCTGGCCATGGAGACAAGCAGCAGTACGGCGTACACAATCACATAGGTGAACAGTCGGTTGAGAAGGAAGTCCTCCTTAATCAGCTCCTCAATGCGGCCAACCAGCAGGGGGGAGACCACGTCATAGCCTACGGAGATGAGCATAAGCACCACCGCCGCAATGAAGTACTTCAGGTGGGGCTTGGCGTACTTGGCCATACGCTTGATAAGATCCCAGTCCTTCATGTTCCGATCGAAACCGATGGCTTCCTTCTTATCCTTCATGGTGGCGTAGGCCACAACGAAGATGGCGGCAAAGAAGCCAATTACGCCGCCGCAAATCAGCAGGGGATAGTATTCACCCATGATGTTAGGCCTCCTTCTTCTCTTCCAGTTTTTGCAGTTCCACCATGTTCACATAGGCGGGGCAGCGAGCCATAAGCTCCTCGTGGGTGCCCACATCCAAGAGCTTGCCCTCGTCCATGAACAAGATCTTGTCCATGCCTTCCACGGTGGTGATTCGGTGGGCAATGAGGATGGTGGTCATGCCCTGACGGGTAGTGCGCAGGTTCTCCAGAATGACCTTTTCCGTAGCCGTATCCACGGCGGACACGGAGTCGTCCAGAATCAGAATGGGCGCTTCCTTCATAAGCGCACGGGCGATGGAAACCCGCTGCTTCTGACCGCCGGAGATGGTGACGCCCCGCTCGCCCAGCATGGTGTTGTAGCCCAGGGGGAAGTCCTTGATGTTGTCGTAGACATCGGCCAGCTTGGTGGCCTGTTCTACGGCTTCGTGAGAAGCATCGTCCACGGCAAAGGCTACGTTGTTTTCAATGGTGTCGCTAAAGAGTACGTTGTCCTGGGGCACATAGGCGGCGGAGCGGCGGACGGATTCGATGGAAATATCGTTTACGTCATGGCCGTCCAAGAACACCGTGCCGTCGGGGACGTTGTAGGTACGAAGGAGCAAGTCCACCAGGGTGGTTTTGCCGGAACCCGTGCGGCCGATGATGCCCACCTGCTCTCCGGGCTCGATGGTGAAGGATACATCCTCCAGCACAGGCTGACGGGCATCGTCGGGGTAGGCAAAGGTCAGATGCCGAAGCTCAATCTTTCCCTTCAGCAGGCCGGGATCCTTAACGTCGGGACGGTCGACAACATCCTGAGGTGCGGCCAAGAATTCATCGATGCGGTGCATGGAGGCCTTGCCCTTGCTGCGCATTTCGATCAGCTCGGATACGGCCATAACCGGCCAGATGATGGCGTTAAAGTAGCTGACAAACTCCAAAAGCTGTCCTGCGTTGAAGACGCCCCGGTAGACCAGGTAGCCGCCGTAGCCCAAAATCACGCACATAACCGTGCCGATGAAGAACTGCACGGAAATATGCAGTTTGGCCGACAGCTTGGTATACTCCACATTGATCTCTTCGTTTTCCTTATTGAGCTTGCGGAATCTGCTCAGTTCCAAGGCTTCCTTTACAAAGGCCTTGATGACGGCGATGCCGGAAAAGCTCTCCTGAGAGAAGTCGGACAGGGCGGAGAAGGCTTCCTGCCGCTTTTCCCACTTGATGGTCATGTACTTGCCCACAATCACTGCCGCCGCCAGCATGGCGCCCATGGGCAACAGGGACAAAAGGGTCAAGGTGATGTCCATGGTCAGCATTCTGCTCAAAGCCATAATGCCCAGGGCCACGGCGTCCGCCATCATCAAAATGCCGGAACCGAAGCAGTCCTGCACCGTTTCCAAATCGTTGGTGAACAGAGACATCAAATCGCCCACCTTGTTGACCTGATAATACTGCTGGGACAGGTACTTGGCGTGGCTGAACATGCGGCGGCGGATATCCGTCTCCACCAGAATGCCGGAGCCGAAGAGGCACACGCGCCACAAGAATCGACCCAGAATCATGGCTACAATGATCCAAAGCATGGGGTTGCACACATACTCCAGCAAAAAGGCCATGTCAAAGGGGACGGTAGCACCGTTATATTCCACAACACCCATATTGGCGCCATTGATAACCATGCCGTACAGACGGGGCACCTCCAACTGCACGTAATCTACGCCCAACAATGCCGCCAGACCCAGCAGCAGGATGGGGAGGTACTTTAAGTAGTACCGATTGATATTTTTTCCGAATATCATGTCTCCTCCTCAAATGCATAAATTGACACACTATTGTTATTATAGAACATTCCTGCAGAGGGTGCAAGGACAAAGTGCAGGAGAGAAAATATATATTTGACAAGGTTCTTTGTGAAGCTTACAATAATGGCGAATTGAAAATGCCGAACAAAGGCGTTGAAAATTCCAATCCGTCAAAAGAAGGAGCCCGGTTTTATGGATGAACTGCTGGAAAAATTGATGGACGAGTGCCGCCCCTTTATAAAAGAGGGGAG
>CAYUHW010000152.1:0-4599 GCA_964444605.1 uncultured Christensenella sp.
GACAATTTTGCGCTTGGAAAACAGCCGCAGACCCTTACAGCGGGAGACGGAGGCACTCAGGCAGGGGGCCCTGGATCAGCGGCTGAAGGAGCGGGAGCGGGCGGTGCTGGGGAGCTTTGCCGAAAGGATGGAAACGGCCTCCCGAGAGGAACTGCTTCTTTTGGGGCGGGAAGCAAAGGGGGTGCTGGAGGAAGCGGCCTTGGAAGCGGAGCAGATATTTAAAAGCAGAGGGCGGCTGTGGAAGGTTTTGGGGCTGGTGTGGGGCAGCGGAGCCGTCTTGCTGTTGCTGTAAAGGATGGGAAAAGATGCAGATTGAGATGCTTTTTAAAATAGCGGGGCTGGGCTTGCTGGTGGCGGTGGTGTGCGGCGTTTTGAAGCAGTGCGGCCGGGAGGACCTGGGAACGTTGGCGGCGGTGGTGGGGCTGGTGCTGGGCATGCTGTGGGTGCTGTCCCTGTTCAGCGACTTAATGCGGCAGGTACAGCAGGTGTTTTCCCTGTATTGAAAGGAGGAGACTTTGAAGATTTGGCCCTATATGTGCGTGGCGCTGTTGGGGGCGGCCCTGTCTGCCGCCTTTCCCAAGGAAAAACAGCTCTTCGGGTGGCTGACGGCCGGGGCGGCAGGGGTGCTTTTGCTGTTGGGACTGCTGGGGGAAGGGGGTGCCTTGGGCAAAGGGCTGGAGGACTTTTTCAGCCGGTGGGGCATTCCCGCAGACTACGGAAAAGCGGTTCTGCGCATGGGAGTCACGGCGCTGGGGGCGGATTTGGGGGCCCAGGCCTGCCGGGACGCAGGCAGCGGGGGACTGGCCATGAAGCTGGAACTGTGCGGGAAGATTTTCATTGTGCTGGAGGCACTGCCTTGGGGGACGGTTCTCTTGGAAGCGGGGAAGACCCTGCTGGAGGCGGGGGCATGAGGCGGTGGCTTTTGGGAGAGGGGGAGGAGATTAAGGAGCTGTGGGGGCTGTTGGACTTGTCCGCATGGGACGCTTTCTTTTTACAGCACCCATCCCTGTTGCCTGAGGGGGCGGCTTTGCCCTCCCGGTTGGTGCTATCTTTAGCGGAGGGAGAGGGTACGGGCTTTGGCTGGGAAAGACTGACACTGTCCGCACTGAAACAGGGGGCGCGGGAGAGTTTAAAGCTGTTTGCCCTGGTGCTGTTTGGGGGCTTTATGCTGGGATGGATGCAGAGCAGGGAGGGGAAGGTGTCCAAAACGGCGGCGGGGGCGGTGCGGCTGAGTCTGTGCGCCCTGGTGCTTTTGGGGGTGCTGGGCAGTGTGCAGACGGGCATAGAGAGCTTAAACCTGCTGGCGTCCTTATACAGGGTGACTCTGGGGGTGTCCCTGCCTGCCTTAATTTTGCTGGGAAGCCCAAGTGCGGCTTCGGCGCTGGGAGGCGCAGGGGAGGTGCTGTTGGGGAGCATCTTTCGGCTTATGCAGGAGGTCATGGTGCCCTTGTCGCTGGGGGCAGGGGTCTTAGGCACCTTGGACACGGGGGACAAGGGAGTGCTGTACGGCCTGTCCCGGTTGGGAGAGACTTTGTGCCGAGGGGGATTGAAGCTGGTGAGTCTCTTATATATGGCAGTCAGCGCTCTGACCAACGGAAGTGCGGCGGCGGCAGACGGGGTGCTTCTGCGCACGGGCAAGGCGGCGGCAGGAGCCCTTCCTGCCTTGGGCGGGCTGGTGTCCGATTCCATGGAGGCGGTGGCGGCCTGTTTGGGAGCGGTAAAAGGGGGGATGGGTACGGCGGCGGTGCTGTTATTGGGCTTGGGGGTGCTGTCTCCGGCACTGAATTTGCTTCTGCAGTCTCTGGCCTTAAAGAGCGCAGGGGATTTTGCGGGGGCCCTGGGCGGCGGGGAACTGATTCCTGTATGCGGAAGTTTGCAGAGGATGCTGTCGCTGCTGGCCAGCTTTTTGATTGCGGGGGCGGCCATGGGAGCGGTGTGCCTGCATACGGCCTTGGGCGGGCTGAGGATGGGATGAGAATTGCAGGGAGAATTTTAACCATGGGGCTTATAACCTGGTTGATGAAGAAGAGCCTTTTGGAGGGCGATTGCGGCCGCTGGGGGCGGCGGGGCCTGGAGTGGGTGTTTTTGTGCAGAGGGCTGAAGCTGGTGCTGGAGGAATTGTGCTGAGAGAGGGAACCGATATGGAAAAAGGGAAGGAAAGCCTTTTTGAAAAGGTGCAAAAAACACTGGCGGGGCTGGGAAAGAAAAAACTGCTGGCGGTGTACGGAGGGCTCTTTGTCCTTTTGCTGGGGCTGTACGCTTGGGAAAATCACGGGGAGGCAAAAAAGACAAGCGGGACGGCGGAGCAGATTCAAAGCAAGGGCCTGGAGGAGCGGCTTTCGGAGGCCTTGGGGGATATACGGGGAGCGGGGCAGGTGCGGGTGCTGATCACCTATGAAACCGGGGAGGAGAAGGTGACGGCTACGGTGAGCACCACGGACGAAAGCATCAGCGGCGGGGAGGGGGCTTCCTCCAGCCAAAAGCGGGAGACGGTGCAGCCCGCCACGGTGACCACGGAAGAAGGACAGCAAGCCATTGTGCTGTATGAAAAGGAGCCCAGAATCCGAGGGGTGCTGGTGGTGGCGGAGGGAGCGGGGGATCCCTTTGTGCGCTTGAATCTTCAGCGGGCGGTCATGGCGGTGACGGGGGTATCTTTAGACAGGATAGAAGTGTTTGAAATGGGATACGGCTCATAAACTCTATTGACCACCCAAGGGAAAACAAAAGGAGGATACACATGAAGTACATTTCACTGAAAAATTGGAAGCGGCTGCTGAACCGGCGGGTTTTGACTTTGGCGGCGGTGGGCATACTGCTGGGAGGCGCCGTGGCGGTGAATCTGATTATGGACGGCAGCGGGCAGGAGAAGACGGAGAAGGAAGGGGGAGAGAAGGTGGCCAGCGTGTCGTCTTTAAGCACGGGGGCAGGCTTCTTTGAAGCATATCGGGAGGAGCGGGACGTGGTGCGCACGGAGGAGCTGGCCTACCTGGACGCCATTGTGGCTCAGGGGGCGGACGAAGACACCCTGTCCGATGCCCAACAGCAGAAGCTGGATCTCATTTCCTGCATGGAGGCGGAGCTCAATTCCGAAAATCTGATCAAAGGCAAGGGCTTTGAGGATGTCATCGTGTCCATGCACAACGGCGCCGTAAACGTCATCGTAGGGGGAGAAACTCTCAGCGACGAGCAGGTGGCCCAGATTTTGGACATCGTGCTGCGGGCTACGGGGAAGTCTGCGCAGGATGTAAAGGTGTCTTTGGCGCCGTAAGAAGGAGGATTTTGTTTTCGAACCGCCTGAGACAGGATTTGTGGTTGCCTTTTGGCGTCAGGGCTGATATACTATAGAAAATACTGGGCAAAATCTCAGAAGGAGGCTATATATATGGACGAGAGAGAACTGAACGTGGAAAGCAATCAGGGCGGTAAAGTCGTTTTTGCAGAGGACGTGGTGGCTACCATCGCTTCCTTGGCCGCCGGAGACGTGGAAGGCGTGCATGCCATGAGCGGCACGGCTATGGACGGCCTTACGGAGAAGTTCGGCAAGAAGAGCTACACCAAGGGCATTCGGGTGGAAGTAGGCACCCAGGAGTGCGCTGTGGATTTGAGCCTGATTATCAAGTACGGCTATCGGATTCAGGATGTGGCCAGAAAGGTTCAGCAGGAGGTTCGCGACGCCATCGAGACCATGACGGGTCTTAAGGTGGTGGAGGTCAACGTGGCCGTCAGCTCCATTTACTTTGAGCCGGTCAAAAAGGCCGAAGCCCCCGCTGCCCCCGCTCCCGAAGCACCGGCACCTCGGGTAAAGTAAAAAAGCACAGGACGGGGCTCCGCATTTGGGGCGGAGCCCTGTTCTTCACAAAAAGGAGAATACCATGAAGCTCTTTGATAAGATACTGCTGGGGGTGCTGTCTGCGGCGTCTCTGCTGGCAGGGGTCATATTGGCCGTGTGCGCTTTGGACTGGGGATTTCATATGCAGAGCCTCGGCAACGGCGGCGCACTGTTTTTTGTCATCCTGGCTGCGGTGCTTGTGCTTGTTTCCGTCAGGATGTTTTTTGTTGTCTTTAAGAAAGAAAAGCCTTCCGCCGGGATTCTGGTGCAGACCACGGAGATGGGCGCCTCCTACATGACTTTCGGAGCCGTGGAGGGCGTTGTCCGCCGCCAGATGGCCATGCGGCCGGAGGTAAAGGGGTGCAAGGTGACCGTGTCTATGGCCGCCGAGGACAAGCTGGCCATCGGGCTAAGGCTGACCATTCTGCCCGACACCCCCGTGGCCTCCCTGGCGTCTCAGGTACAGCAGAGCATCAAAGGGTATCTGGAGAGCATCTGCGGAGTGAAGGTGGCGGAGATTGCCGTGCTGGTGGAAAGCGCTTCCGTGGACAGCGGAACGCCTAAGGCCATTGCCGCACCCAGAGTAAAGTAAGGAACAAGGAGATTGGGGTCTATGGAATGGATTAAGAAAATGTTTCAGGAGCATCGCTGGCTGTCCGTGTGCGTCCTTGGGGCGCTGGTGCTGGGACTGCTGCTGCTGACCATCGGGTTTTTCAGAACCCTGCTTTTGCTGGTGCTGGTAGGTGCCGCAGGGGGAATCGGATATCTGC
>CAYUHW010000153.1:0-4555 GCA_964444605.1 uncultured Christensenella sp.
CGGGACGGGGCACCACCATCAAGCACTTTGCCGCCAACAATCAGGAGACCAACCGGTACTGCAGCAACAGCGTTATGTCCGAGCGGGCACTGCGGGATATTTACCTGCGGGGCTTCGGCATCTGCGTGCTGGAGGCTCAGCCCCATGCCGTAATGACCTCCTACAACCTGCTCAACGGCATGCACACCTCGGAGCGGCGGGATTTGACGGCGGACTATCTTCGCAGTGAAAACGGGTTCAAGGGCGTGGTGATGACCGACTGGCTGGTGGGCAGTGAGATGCTCTCTCAGGGCTCTGTCTATCCTGCGCCGACGGCCGCAGGGATTGCGGCGGCAGGGGGAGACCTGGTTATGCCCGGGCGCAAGGAGGACTTTAAAAACATCCGTAAAGCCCTTAAAAACGGCACTCTCTCCCGCAAAACCCTCCAAGTCAATGCCACCCGCCTCCTGCGCCTTATTGGCCTTCTGCGTCCCTAAGCCGCTCTTGTAAGGCAAGGAGAACTTGCAGAGAAGAAACTATTGACCTTCATTGACGGACACCTCTTTTGATACCATGGGTATCAAGAAGGTGTCCGTTTTTATGCGGGCAGGTCTGCGGCGACTTAATATAAAATTCGCAGCGGCTTTTCAATGGAAGGGGCTTATGCTACAATACAAACAGTATTTATGGCGGAGGAAGTTTAAAAATGGCGGACGTTGGAGTCTGTTTTGAAGAGAGAATAAGCCGAGAGGAGAAAACGGAGGAGAGGAGGTTCTGCGATTTGCATGTACACTCCTTGTATTCAGACGGAGAGAACACTCCTGAGGAACTGGCGGCCATGGGGGAAGCACTGGGGCTTTCGGCACTGGCGCTGTGCGATCACAACACCGTGAAGGGGCTGTCTCTCTTTATGAAGGCGGGCATGGGGAAGGGACTTCTTCTTGTGCCCGGGGTGGAGGTCACCAGTGAATTTATGGGCAAGGAAGTCCATATGCTGGGACTTTTTGTGCGGGAGAACCGCCTTGGGGAGATGGAGGCATATCTAAAGCAAATCTCCGCCTTTAAAGAGGAGAGCAACCGTACTCTGGCGGAGAATCTGAAGAAGGCGGGGCTTCCCGTAGACTATGCGCAAATTAAGGCACAGGCGGGGGAGAGCTTTATCAACCGAGTCCACTTTGCAAAAGCCATGGTCGAGGCAGGGTATGTGTCCTCTGTGCCGGAAGCCTTCTCCAACTATCTGCAGGAGAAGCACGGGCTCTTTGTGCCCGCAAGGCGGCTGGACAGTCTGGAGGTCATCGACTTCCTTCTGTCCGTAAAGGCACTGCCCGTACTGGCGCATCCCTTTCTCAGCTTATCTTTGGAGGAATTGCTTCTGTTTTTGCCCCAAGCCAAAGCACGGGGGCTGGGCGGTATGGAGACCCGCTATGCAAAATTCACCCAAGAGCAGACGGAGCTGGCCCAAGCCCTGGCAAAAAGATATACGCTCTTGGAAAGCGGCGGCAGCGACTACCACGGCAGTGCCAAGCCCGATATCCGCATGGGTACGGGACGGGGGAATCTGCAGGTTCCGGCTATCTTCTGTGAAAAATTGCGGGAGCAGGCGGCAAAGATTTAGGTTAACCAAACACCTCAAAGGCGGCAACGGCCTGAAGGGCGTCTTCGCTGAAACGATCCCGCCCGTATAAGTCTAAGAATAAATCGGCGTACTTGTCCGTCTTCAGGTTGTACTGCAGGGACCACAGCGCCCAATATAGGTCTATGTGTCTGTCTCCTGCACCCGCCATGGCAAGGTCAACAAAGGCCGCAAATTGCCCCTTGCAGGCTATGAAATTGGGCAGACAGGCGTCCCCGTGGATGAGGGTATCGGCCTTAAGCAGGCGCCCTTTTTCCTGCATGATGCTCCACGCCTGTTCCTTGGAATGTATGGGATAGCGGGGCATTCCTGCAACGGGGTCATAGACGCCGCCGTGAATCTCTCCTTTGGCAGAGCCCCAATACCGTTCCTGGCGGATAGATAGGGGAAGTCCGGCTATGGGCCGGCTGTGGAGCAGATGAAGCGCCTTTGCAAGTACGGCGCACAAAGCTTCGGGCTGATGGCACATATGGGTCAAGTCCTGTCCCATAACTTCGCGGGTGACCAGATAATCCCGGTCGGCGGTTAGATAGGCTATGGGCTCTGGCCCCAGTCCCTGCTGGTAAAAGAGACGGGTCAGCTCCGCTTCCCGTTTTAATTCTCCCGGTGCATCTGCCTTAATATAGTAGCCGCTGTCCGCATAATACACCGTTGCATTGGAGGAACAACTGCTGTCATACACCTTTGCGCCTTGGAACAAATATTGCAAAGCCCCGGGAAAGGTCTCGGGGCTAATGTGTATACTTCGTTTTTGCATGCGCTTATCCTTCTATGTTCAAAAAGCCTTCGCCGTAGACTTCATCGTTGGCACCCACCATAATAAGAGCATTCTTGTCGATTTCATAGCACAGCTTTTTAATGCGGTACACCTCAGGACGGCTGCAGGCGCACAGCAGGAGCTTGTGGGTTTGGTGAGAGTAGGCGCCTTCCACATCGGTCATGGTCACGCCTCGCTGAATCTGAGTTAAAATACCGTCGGCCACTTCCTGCCCTTTGTCGGTGATGATAATCAGCCGCTTTCCGCTTTGAGAGCCGTAGAGGAGCTTGTCCGTCAAGGTGGTGGAGGCTACGGTCATAAGGATGCCCCGCAAAACGGCGTCAATGTTGCCGTACACAAGGCCGCCCAGCAGAATGACCGTGCCGTCAATGACCAGATTCAAAGCGCCGATGGACAGATGGGGAAACTTCTTTTTCAGCGGCATGGCGATAAAATCCGTGCCCCCCGTGCAGAAGCCCCGCCGATAGACCAGCCCAAGCGCCAGTCCCAAGCACACCCCTGCAAAGAGGCAGGACATGAGAGGATCCCCCGTGTAAGCGGGAATCAGAGGGGTCAGCAAGTCCAGCATAACCGCCCACAGAGCCATGACCGCCAGAGACTTGGCCATGTATACCTTGCCGAAGGATTTATAGCACAGAATGACTACGGGCACATTGAGAATCAGGCTGGCCATGCCTACGGGAATCTGAGGAATAAGGTGATTGAACAGAACGCTCAGACCCGTAATGCCGCCGGGGGCAAAGTTTGCGTTGACAGTGAACATAGCCACGCACAGGGTGTACAGCACCCCGGAAAGGAGGGTGTAAAACACATCTCCTGCCAGACGCTGCCAGTCCATGCCCTGTACGGGTATTTTTTTCTTATCCATCTCCGTGCCTCCTCGTTAAAACTACGGCTCGTCTCTATCCAAAGTCGCTTCATACAGGGTGGCGTACAGCCCCTGCTGCCGGAGCAATTCTTCGTGGGTGCCCCGCTCCCGAATACCCTGCTCGTCTATGACTACAATTTCATCGGCCCGTCTTACGGTAGACAGGCGGTGGGCAATGACCAGAGTGGTGCGCCCCTTGCTCAGTTCGTCAAAGCTGTGCTGGATATCCGCTTCGGTTACGGTGTCAAGAGCGGAGGTGGCTTCGTCCAAAATCAGCACCGGGGGGTTCTTCAAAAACAGACGGGCAATGCTGATGCGCTGCTTCTGCCCGCCCGACAGGAGCATGCCCCGCTCGCCTACGTTGGTATCATACCCGTTGGGGAAGGTCATAATTTCCTCGTGAATCTTTGCACGGCGGGCCGCCTCCTCCACCTCTGCGTCGGTGGCATTCAAACGGCCGTAGCGGATATTTTCCCGAATGGAGCCTGCAAAGAGGAAGACATCCTGCTGGACAATGCCCACGTTCTCTCTAAGGGACTTCATGGTCACGTCCCGAATATCGTGGCCGTCGATGGTGATGCTGCCCTCCCGAATCTCATAGAACCGCAGCAGCAGGTGGCACAGGGTGGTTTTGCCGCCGCCGGAGGGGCCTACCAGGGCCAGGGTCTTTCCTGCGGGAATAGACAGGTCTACGCGGCTTAGCACCTGCTTGCCTTGGTCATAGGCAAAGGAAACGTTTTCAAAGGAAATGTCTCCGTTAACGTTACTTAGAGTCAGGGCGTCGGGCTTATCTTCAATGTCGGGCTTGGTATCCATGATTTCCAAAAACCGGGTGAAGCCCGCCATGCCCAGCACGTACTGTTCGGCAAAGTTGGCCAGCTTTTTAATGGGGCTGGTGAAACTGGAAACATAGAGCATAAAGGTGATGAGCACCACTGCATCCAGCTTTCCGTGATAAATAAGCAGGCCGCCGCTTAAAAGCACTACAATGTTGAACATGGCAATGCTGAAGTCCATGCCGCTGTTGAAAATGCCCATGGCCTTGTGTTGCTCCTTTTTGGCATCCAAAAAGCGCATGTTGCCCACGTTGAACTTGGTGACCTCGTACTCTTCGTTGGCAAAGGCCTTGGCCGTACGGGCGCCGGAGATACTGCTTTCGATGTCGGCATTGATTTCCGCTACCCGCTCCTTTACGTGCTTGCTGGCCAGCTTCATCTGCACCCGTGTGCGCATAATGAACCAAAGGATGAAGGGAAGAAGAATGAGCATAGACAGGGCAATGCGCCACTCAATGCAG
>CAYUHW010000154.1:0-4544 GCA_964444605.1 uncultured Christensenella sp.
GATTAAGGTTGCCTGCGTGGGAGACAGCATCACCTACGGCCACGGCCTTTCCGGCTGGCCCAAAAACAGTTATCCCGCTCTTTTGCAGGGCTTGCTGAAAGACAGCTATCATGTGAACAACTACGGCGTCAGCAGCTACGCCGTGCAGGAAAAAGCAGACCGCTCCTACAGAACCTTGCCCCACTATGAGGAATGCCTGGCTTATGACCCCGACATCGTGGTGTTCATGATGGGCAGCAACGACTCTAAGCCCGAAAACTGGAAGGATGCAGATACCTTCCGTAAGGATTTGGAGAGCCTGCTGGATTCCTTCGGTGATGCGCAAATCATTTTGTGCACCCCCGCCACTGCTTTCTTTTTGGAGGGACAGACGGAAGGGGTTACGGAGCATAGCATTCAGCCTCTGGTAGTGGAGGAAATTGTCCAGGTGGTAAGAGACGTGGCCGTAGAGCGGGGCTATACCCTGCTGGACATACATGCTTTGACTGCTGAGAACCCCCAGTGGTTCACCAAGGACGGCGTCCACCCCGACACCGAAGGGGCCGCCGCCATTGCCCAAGCGGTTTGCAATGTGATTTCCTAAGCGCTCTTAGGGAGAAAGACGGGAATCTTTGGGGAGAAACGTTCCCGCAAAATAGATAAGGAGATATGAAACCATGAGCAATCAGACAAACACGGATATGGTCAAAAACTTTTTGACCCTGCTGAGCAGTGTCATTAAGGAGAAAAAACTGGATTCGGATCAGATTGTAAAACTGCTGGATGCGGGCATCGAAAAGCTCAACAACGGGGGCCTGGAGGACTGCATGAACCTGCTGAATGCCTTCTCTAAGGGCGGCAAGCCGGAAAACCTGCTCAAAGGGGACAAGGGAGAAGGCATCGACGGGGAAAAGCTGGCAGGAGCCCTCTTCGCCGCTTTGAAAAAATAATTTAGGAAGAACACAATGCCGGCTCGGTCTGCGGACACGGGTCGGCGTTTTTTATATATGTGCAGGGTTGCACCTTCGTATTTTTGTCCATACTGGAGGTATGAAACGGGAAATCTGCACGGAGTATACACAGTATCTGCAGGCCTTCACCTTGACAGAGGAGGCCTTTTTTCGCCAGCGGCGGGAGATGGGGGAGGGAGCGCCCCTGCTTTCCGTGGTGATAGAGGGGACAGGCTGGGAGGGATTAAAGGAGTCGCTGGGGGCGCAGAGCGTTCTTCGCTTTGAGGTGCTGACGGACAGACCCCTCGGTTTGCCCCATGAACGGGTGCTGGCGGGAAAAAGCCCCCATGAGCGGGCCTTAAAGGCACAGGGACTGGGGGTGGCGTTTTTGCCCTTTGGAGCCTTGCCTCGGCGGGAGTGGGCCTATCACATGGGACGGGGGCTTTTAGAGGGGGGAGATCTGCTGTATACCGATGAGGATACCCCTGAGGGTGAGCTTACCTTTAAACCCGGCTACGGAGCCTACAGCCTTTTGTGCCAAAACATACTGGGGCGCAGCGTGGTTATGGAGAAGACCCTGTATGCAAGGTGCGGGGGCTGGCGGAATCTGTCTTGGGAGGGCTGGTACGATTTTCTCCTGCGGGGCGGGGAATTGGCGCATAAACCTATGCATATTCCATTGGTGCTTTTGACCGTGTCCAAGCAGGAGCCCGGTGAGGGCGTATGGCCTGTGGAGGCGGCCATGCGGCGGCGGGGGCTTTTCGGCCTTGCAGGAAAGGGAGAGGTTCCGGGCACCGTACTGCCCCGCTTCTTTTTGGAGGGGCAGCCCTCGGTGACCCTGCTTTTGCGGGCAAGGGGGGAGGTGCAGTCCCTAAAAACGCTGTTGGAGTGGGTGGAGCGGCGGAGCGTGTATCCAAACTTTCGCTGGGCGCTGTCCTGCCCGCCGCCTCGGGACGGGGCCATGAAGGCGTATCTAAAGGCACTGGAGCAAAACGGCGCCGCAGAGGTATATATAGAGGAAGGGACAGTACCCGCTTGTCTGAACAAAAGGGCGGCAAAAGCCAAGGGGGAGTACCTTTTGTGCATGGAGGAGGGGTGCCTGCCCTTGACGGCCAACTTTATGGGGCGGTTGTTGGAGTGGGCGGCTTTGCCCCGTGTAGGGATGGCGGGAAGCAGGCTTTCTTTGGAGGACGGGCGCACCCTGCTGCCGGGCGCTTTGCCCCTTTTTCCCTCTTTGGCGGTGGAAAAGGGGCAGGGGCGGCTTTGGACGCAGGTGCCAAGGCAGGTGAGCTTTTTACCCTTTGGGGGCACCATGGTGAAGCGGGAAACCTTTTTAAGGGCGGGGGGACTGGAGGAAGGGCTGGAAAGGGGGTGGATGGAAGCCCTGTCCCTAAAGCTGGGGCGGCAGGGGTACGCCTGCGTCTATTGCCCCCAGTCCCGCTTTTCTGCACGGATTCAAAGGCAAAGCCGTCCAAACAGCCAAGTCTTTTGGGATGTTTTCAGTCCCCTTCTTTGGGAGGGAGACCCCTTGTTTAATCCCAACCTTGGTTATGAAGACCCCTGTTTACGTCCTGCTTTGCCGCCTTTGCCCCCGGGGGAAAGCCTGTGAAAAAATCGGCAAAAAAATCTTTAAAAAAGTATTGACAAACGGCGGAAGATTTTGTATTATATGTGTCGTTGACCCGCTCAACGAGCTCGGTTCGTCTAGTGGCCTAGGACACCGCCCTCTCACGGCGGTAACACGGGTTCGACTCCCGTACCGGGTACCAACAAGCCTCGATTTTATCGGGGCTATTTTTTTATTCTTTCCCTGCCCGGTGTGCTATGATAGGCGGAAAAAGGAGTTTTTATGTTTGCCGTGTGCAAGGCGCGGCAGGGAAGAAGCTGGCCCTAAAGCAGGCGGCCAAGGTTTGCGGCCTCCCCGTGGGCAGTTCTACTGCCTTTACTGGAGCAGGGCAAAGGGAGCGGAGTATATATTATTTGCAGGGGGTTGCACGGGGGGAGTAAATCGGATATAATGAAACAGAAGTAAATAACACGATGATAGAGGTGCGGAGCGCCGGGTACCCCGAGGAGATACCTTGTGGCAAAGGTTTCTTGGGGGAAGGGGTGCGCCGCCGAAAGAGCGGGGTGTCACGCCCGTTTCTTGGGAGCCGGGGGCAAAGCGTCGGCGACTGTCGTCCAAGATCAGGATGATGCGCTATGGGGGCTTTTCCTCATGGCGTATTTTTTTAGGACGGAGTGCTATGGAACCCTTAGGTTCTGCAGCGCTCTTATTTTATTTTTCAGGAGGTTCGTATGAAGGTTTGCATCCGTATGCGCATGAGTGCCCACGACGCTCATTACGGCGGGAATCTGGTGGACGGGGCCCGCATGCTCCAACTTTTCGGGGATGTGGCCACGGAGCTGCTTATCCGCCGGGACGGGGACGAGGGGCTCTTCTGCGCCTATGATATGGTGGAGTTTAAGGCGCCCGTGTATGCCGGGGACTTTATTGAAGCGGAGGGGGAGATTGTCTCCGAGGGAAAGACCTCCCGCAAGATGGTCTTTGAAGCCCGCAAGGTTATTACCGCCCGCCCGGATATTAACGATTCTGCCGCCGAGGTGCTGCCTGAGCCCATTGTGGTCTGCCGTGCCAGCGGCACCTGCGTCACCCCTAAGGACAAACAGCGTCTCTAAACGAAAGGAGGAAGTATGGAAAAGCTGATTATCACCGCCGCCATCTGCGGAGCGGAAGTCACCAAGGAACAAAACCCTGCAGTGCCCTACACCGTGGAGGAGATTGCAAGAGAAGCCCGTCTTGCCTATGAAGCCGGTGCGGCCATCATCCACCTGCACGTTCGCGAAGACGACGGCACCCCCACCCAGCGGAAGGAGCGCTTTGAAGCCTGCATCGATGCTATCAAAGAGGTCTGCCCCGATGTCATCATTCTCCCCACCACCGGCGGCGCCGTAGGCATGACCGCCGAGGAGCGGCTGACGGCTACGGAGCTGTATCCGGAGATTGCCACCTTGGACTGCGGCACCTGCAACTTTGGGGACGATATCTTTGTCAACGACATGCCCATGCTTCGTGCCTTTGGACAGAGAATGCTGGAGAACCATATTAAGCCCGAGTTTGAGTGCTTTGAGCGGGGGCATCTGGACACCGCCGTCCGTTTGGTGGAAAAAGGGCAGGCCCCCGGCCATCCCATGCAGGTAAATCTGGTTCTGGGCGTACCCGGCTGCACCCCTGCTACGGTGGAGGATCTGGTGTATCTGGTGGGACGCTTGCCCAAGGACGCCACCTGGACGGTAACGGGCGTGGGCCGAGGAGCATTCCCCATGGCCGCCGCCGCCATTGCTATGGGCGGCAACGTGCGGGTTGGCTTTGAAGACAACATTTACCTCGAAAAGGGCGTTAAGGCTAAGAGCAACGGGGAACTGGTGGAGAAGGTGGTGCGCCTTGCCAAGGAGCTGGGCAGACCCATTGCCACCCCCCGAGAGGCCAGAGAGATTCTGGGTCTGCCTCTGAAGTAAGACCCTGAAATAAAGCAAAAAATGCCCCTTTGGGGCGCAGAAATAAAAAGTATTTTTACGGAGGAATTATTTATGGCACGCAAAGGCAACAAATAC
>CAYUHW010000155.1:0-4539 GCA_964444605.1 uncultured Christensenella sp.
CTAAAAAGGCCGCCGGAGGGCAGGGAATACCATCCGGCGGCGGGCGCTGTATAAGGGGCTGGGGGTTAAAGCCCCTTCCGCTCTGCCAAGGTTTTTTCGATTTCGGGGAGTTGCTTGTTCAGCTTGCTGAGCTTAAAGGCAAAGAAGGCCAGCAGGAGCATAATGAACATGGGGATCAGGCTGTACAGGCAGCGGATGGTGAAGAGTACGGTCTCAGACTGCTGTACCGCTCCTTCTCCGGTGGAGCTGACATAGCCGGAGAGATGGAGCAGGAAGCCCGTCATGGCGCCGCCCAGTCCCTGGCCAATCTGGCTGGCAAAGTTATTGGACACCACGGTGGTGGTAGCGTCCATGCGGGGCAAGTCCAGATACTCGTTGTAGTTGCAAAGATCGAAGATAATCAGTCCGGACAGGTAGGAAAGAGGCAGGGTGGCCAAGGCGGTCATAACCCCGGCGACGCACAATAGCCCCATATTGTCCCCCGCAAAGAAGTTGAGCAGGTATCCCCCTGCGGCCATCACCGCCGTGGCGGCAATAAGCTGAGGGGCGCTGAACTTTTTAAGCAGAGGGGGCATAAAGAGCATGAGGGGAAGAATCATAATGGCCAGCGCGCTGAAGATGCCCTGAATGGCCGGGTTATGCACCACATAGTCAAAGTAGTAGGCCGTGGCGCCCAGGTTGGTGGTCAAATTGAAGCACATCATGACCACGGCGTAAAACCAGATGTACCTGTTGCGCACCAGCATCCTGAAGATGTCCTTCAAATGCACCTTGTCGTGCTGAACTCCGGCATCGATGGAGGGGTTCTCCTTCACAAACAGGAACCGGGGGAGACCCAGCAGGAGCATGGGCACGCCGTAGAGGAGGATGAGCCTGCGCCAGCCGGAAGCGGTGGTGGCCATGGTGGCCATCATCACGGGGAAGCTCAGGGACACGACAATGGAGCCTGTCATGGTAATCAGGCCGCCGTAGGCGCTGACTTTGCCGATAAGAATTCGGTCGCCCCCAAAGGCACGGACGGTGTAGGGCTGGGCGGCGGCGTTGCGGAGGGTGTCAAAGACGCCGAAGGCAAAGGTGTAGGTGAAGAACAGCCATACATTTTTCAGGGCATCGCTGTAGCCTTCCGGAATGTGGAACATCAAAATGGTGCAGATCCACACCCCCAGAATGCCCAGCTCATAGGGACGGGCTTTGCCCCACTTGGTGACCTTGGAGTTGTCCACCACGTAGCAGGCAATCAGGTCGGTAATAGCGTCAATGATGTTGCTCAGCAGCAAAATGGTGGCCACTGCCGCCGGGGACATGCCCAGATAATCCGTGCAGAACTTGGACAGATACCCGTTGACGATGATGAAGCAGGCCGCACTGGCAACACCGGAGGAATTCCATGCCAGCAGTTTGCCAAATTTCAGCTTGTGACTATTGGCAGTTTCGTTCTTTTTTCCAAATCCCATAATAACACTCCTTTTCAATTCTTGGTTTTGCAGGGACGAAGGCGAAATGCATAGCTGTATTTCGCTTTTGGCTGAATTTTATAGGCTTCCGGGCAGGGAACGAAGCAGTCCCCCAGGCCGTTTTGCAGGGCATCCAGATTTAAAACGGTGCCCTCATAGTCCGCGGGAAGCTCATGGACGTGGGCGGCCTTCAACAGGGCGGCAAGGGGATAGGGCCGAACGGAGGCGGACAGAGGGGTGTGGAGGGCGGTGACCTCCAGCCCGGCGCCGGTTTCGTCCGTCAGGGTCAAATGGCGCACCTCTTGCTTGTTTCCGTATTCCTGAGGGCGGACGTAGGCATCCTGCTCCTCGGCAGAGATGCTGTGTATGCCCACCAGCCCGCTTTCCTCCCGTCCCCGGTAGGTGTCGTGGGGGCCTCGGCCGAACCAGGTGAACCGGCGGCAGGCGGCATCCAGCTCCAGTTCCATGCCGAAGCGGCGGGGCGGGCGTTTTCCCGTATGCAGGGTGCAGGCAACCTGCAAAGCCCCCTCTTTGTCGGCACTATAGGTGCGGTAAAGGCGGCTGTCCTTTATGCGGTGTTCCACGGTAACGCTGTGGGAAGCCATCTCTATGGAAGAAGGCTTGCCCAAGCCCTGCAGGGTGACTTTGCCCCAGAAATCAGCCTTGTTGGCTTTCCCCATGGCAAGGCCTATAAAGCCTGCATCGGAATCGGTCAATGGGCGGAACAGGGCGGGGCGCAGGGGTGCACGCAGGAGAGCTTGCCCCTGTGCCTGTATCTGCACCAAATCCCCGGTGGCCAGGGAGAGGGTGTAGACGGCGTCTCCGGCTTGAAACAGTACGGTATCTCCCCGTTTTTCAGGAGGGACAAGGACAGTTTCCGTATTTTCAGGGGACTGCACCTCCCGGATTAGCCACTGGCCGTAGGCAATTGTATGTCCGGCAGGGGCCCAGAGGGTGTCCTCCCTGAGATGAAAACTCAGCTGAAAGTACCAGACCCCGGGCTTATCCATGGGATGGGTGCAGGGCAGAGGGAACCGGGCGGTGCTTCTGGGGGGAACGGACAGGGACAGGGCGCCCGTTTCCTCCGTCTGCCCGTTGCAGGTAAGCGCCCAGCGGCAATCGTAGGCCGATGTATCGGTAAAGCCGGCGCGGTTGAAGAGACATACCTGCCCCTCTTCCATGGTCAGGGCAATGGGCTGGTAAGCCTTTTTTATCTCATACAGCACGCTGTGGGGACGGCCGTCGGGATCGCAGACCCCGTTGCAGCACAGGTTTCCCGCCTGATCCTTCACGCCCCAGTCCCCGCCGTAGGTCCAGACGGGGCGGCCCTTTTGGGTGCCCCGCTGGAGAGCCTTGTCCTTAAAGTCCCAGATAAAACCGCCGCACCAGCGGTCGCCGGCTTCAAAAATCTCCATGTGCCGGGAAATGTCGCTGCCGCCGTTGCCCATGGCATGGGCGTACTCCGTGGCCACAATGGGATGGTGCCGGTAGTCGGCAAAAGCAATCTTATTTAAAGACATGGTCAGCGGCAGGAGCTTTTGCAGAAAGCCGGGCTTTTCCTCCACATCCAGCCCGTCGGCAAAGGCCTGCTCCCGCTCGGGTGCGGAGTAGCCGTCGCAGAGAAAGTCCGAAAGCTTTAAGTCCGAGCCCCCCTCATAGTGAATGGGACGGGTAGCGTCCAGCTTCAAAGCAGCCTCCTTCATGCGGTAGTGGTTGGTGCCGATGCCGGACTCGTTGCCCAAACTCCAAATGAGTACGCAGGGGTGGTTTCTGTCCCGCAGTACCATGCGCTCCATCCGATCCACCACATGGGGCGTCCAAAGGGGATTGTCTCCGGGGACATTCTTATTGCGCACCCCGTGGCTCTCCACATTGCACTCGTCCATAACATACAGGCCGTATCGGTTGCAGAGGGTGTAAAAATAATCGTCCTGAGGGTAGTGGCTGGTGCGGATGGCGTTGATGTTGTGCCGCTTCATGGTCTTTAAGTCCCGTTCCAGTACCTCACGGGGCACATAATAGCCCTTCTCCGGGGTAAAGGCGTGGTAGTTAATGCCCCGCAGTTTCAGAGGCTGACCATTGAGCTTCAGCTGTCCCTTCTCCCGGTCGATTTCAACGGAGCGGAAGCCGAAGGGAATGCTTTTGGGGGATTCCCCCTCCAAAGCCGCCTGTACCTCGTATAGAGCCGGAGACTCTGCGCTCCACAGCTCCACCGTGCCGCAGGGGAAGGTCAGGGCGGCTTTTCCACTCTCTATGCGCCCACTGCTCTCGGCCACAGCCGTTCCGTGACGGAGCAGGCGGACGGCCACGGCTTTCCCTTGGGCGTTTTCGGCAGAGATTTCCACGGTGAGGGCGGCCTGGCGGTAGTCTGCATCCAGCTCCGCCCGTGCGTACACATCCGAAATATGGCTTTTGGGGCGGGCGTACAAAGTCACATCCCGATAGATGCCCCCCAGATACCACATGTCCTGACACTCCAGATAGGTAGCGTCGGAGTAGTTGAACACCTGGGCGCAAATAAGGTTTTCCCCCGGGCAAATAAAGGCGGTGACATCCAGCTCTACGGGGAGCATGGAACCCTTGCCCATGCCCGCATACTGCCCGTTTACCCAGCAGTAAAAGGCGGACTTCACGGAATCAAAGCGCAGAATGATTTGCTGTCCCAAAAAGCTGTCGGGCACCTCTGCCTTGCGGCGGTAGGCTCCGGTAAAGTTCAGCTCGTGGCGGATGGCGGGAATCTTCTTTTTGGCCGTGACCACCGCCGGGGGAAAGGCGGCACCGTAGTAGTAGGGCTTTCCGTAGCCTCTTGTCTCCCAACAGCAGGGCACGGGGAGGGTGTCCCATTGGGAAGCGTCAAAGTCGGGATGAAAAAAATCCTGCGGGACTTTTTCGGGAGCGGAAAAGCAGGCAAACTGCCAGTCGCCGTTCAAACTTAGAGCATGGGGCTGAACAAAGCTATGGTGCCCCGGCAGGACGTTTTCCCCAATCAGGGAAGGATCTTCCCATTTTTCGTACGGCATGGTGTCTCACTTTCTGGCCAGCTTCATGGGCGCATTATCCATGAGCACCTTTAAAACCCTCATGG
>CAYUHW010000156.1:0-4530 GCA_964444605.1 uncultured Christensenella sp.
ATCTGGATGTGCCCACCTCGGGCACCTACCTCTTTGACGGGGAGGACAACGCCAAGTCCTCCGACCAGAAGATGGCCATGGTGCGCAACAAGAAGATCGGCTTCGTGTTTCAGAGCTTCCACCTTTTGCAAAGGCGGCGGGCCTGGGAAAACGTGGCTCTGCCCCTTATGTACGGGGGTGTGCCCCGGGGGGAGCGGAAGAAGCGGGCTCAGGAGGCTCTTTGCCGTGTGGGGCTGGAGGAGCGCATGGACTTTTATCCCACCCAGCTTTCCGGCGGCCAGTGCCAGCGGGTGGCCATTGCAAGAGCCATCTGCACCAAGCCTCTCCTGCTTTTGGCGGACGAACCTACGGGGGCCCTGGACAGCCGCTCCGGCCAGCAGGTTATGGACATTTTCGACGAGCTTTCGGAGGAAGGCATTTCCATCATCATGATTACCCATGAGCGGGCGGTGGCCGAGCGGGCCCATCGCATCCTCTATATTTACGACGGCTATCTTACGGAAAAGGAGGGAGAGCGCCCGTGAAAAAAGCCCTGAAAATCATTCTGATTACGGTGCTGTGTCTGGGACTGGCCGGCGGCGGCGTCTTTGCCGTGGTGCGCTATTCCGGGGATAAGACCGTGGAGGTGGTGCCGGCGGACTATTGCCTGCTCTCCTATATGCCCTATCAAACCTACATCAGCGGCAACGTGGTCTCCGACGCCGCCCAGAACCTGTACAAAGAGGAGGACATGAAGATTCTGGAGGTGCTGGTGGAGGCGGGACAGCAGGTAAACGTGGGGGATCCCCTTCTGCGCTACGATGCCACCCTGGACTCCATCGAACTGGCGGAAAAGCAGTTGGAGCAGGAAAAGCTCTTTTTGGAGCTGGAGGACGCCTATAAGGAGTACCAGCGCTATGCCCGCACGCCCTACCCAAGAACCATTCCCACGGCGACCCCGTCTCCCACGCCCACCCCCAAGCCCAACGCGAAAACGGGGGCAGGCGGCAGCGGCGGCGGCATTTTGAAGCTGAGCCGGGGGAGCTTGGTGCATTTTGCCCTCCCCGAAGCCGAAAGCGGCAGCGGCACGGAGGCAGACCCCTACCGGTACACGGGTACCTCTGTGTCCGACGCCTTTTTCACCGCCCTGAAGGAGGAGGCGGCGGAGAAGAATCGGCGGGTGTATGCCCTGTTGAGCGCCGCCGATGGCACAAGCGCCATTTTGCTGGCGGCGGATGCAGACGGCTCCTTTGATTTTACCGTCACCGCCCCGGAAACCCTGCCTTTGACCCCGGACTTCAACAAACCCACGGAGGGCAAGGGCTCCTCCTCCCGCCCCTATGTATATACCTACGCTTCCGGGGTCACCGTGCCCAAGGCCTTCCTTTTGGACATGAGCGCCAAGGCCGCAGAGAAGGGGGAGGACGTGTTCGTCACCCTGTCCGCTTCCTCCTTTGCCGTGCCCATTCGATTTGGTGCAGAGGGCGGCGTGAGCTTTAAGATTGCCGCCGCCCTGCCTACACCTTCGCCTACCCCCCAGCCTACCCCCACGCCGGAGCCTGCGGAGAGCCCGGATCCCAGCGCCGATCCCAGCGGGGAGCCTACCCATATGCCCGGTACGGGAGGCGGCTTAAGCAAGGCCGACCGGGAGGAACTGGCCAGATCCATTGCCAAGGACATTCGGGAAAAGGAGGTCAAGTACCGCCAGTTGGGGCTGGACATCCAAAAGCTCCGGCTGGAAGGAGCCGAGGGCGTGGTGTATTCCGCCATCCACGGCACCGTAAAGGAAGTCAACGACTATGAAACCGCCAAAAACGGCGATTTACTCATCTCCGTTCAGGGCGGCACGGGGCTGTATATCATGATGGTGCTGGGGGAAATGGAGTTGGGAGACTACCCCGTAGGCAGGGAGCTTACCGGCTTCTCCTATGACTCCGGCCAGGACGTCACCGCCCGAGTGCGCAAGGTAAACAAAATGCCCCTGACCACCACCTACTATAACTCCACCGGCACCAACAACTCCGGCTATCTTCTGGAGCTGGACATTCTGGGAGATGTGAATCTGCAGGCAGGGGAGTATGTGGAGTTCTCCGGCTACCGGTCTGCCGTGGATACGGGGGCCATCTATTTGGACGCCGCCTATATTCGGGAGATTGACGGGGAGGAGTGCATCTTCATCGCCCGGGACGGAGTGCTGGTAAAGGAAAAGGTCAACACGGGCAAGCGGGTCTACAGCTATGTGGAGCTTATAGGCTGCAGCTTGACCGCGGAGGATTACATCGCCTTCCCCTATGGGAAAAACGTGCGGGAGGGCGCTCCCGTGAAGCTCCCCGAAGAGGGCGAGAATCTGGTGATTTATTGAGGAGGCGGGCAGTATGTTAGAGAATTTCAGAGAAGCCTTTGACGGCATCTGGTCCCACAAATTGAGAAGCGCCCTGACCATGCTGGGCATTATCATCGGCATTGCTTCCATCATCGCCATCTCCTCCACCATTATGGGCACCAACGAGCAGATTAAGGAGAATCTGGTGGGTGCGGGGAACAACACCGTGGTGGTGCAGCTTTATCAGGGGGACTATCCCTTTGAAAGCGCCTATCAACAGCTTCCGGACTATGTGCCCATTTTGGACGAGAGCATTCTGGAAGAGATTGGCGCCATTCCTCAGGTGGCCGCTTCCTCCGTCTTCTACAAGCGGGATGCTTACGGCGTGGTGGTGCGGCAAAAGGAGGTCCTCAGCCAGGGCACCATCTACGGGGTGGACAGAAACTACCTTTCCGTATACGGCTACGTCATGCGGGCGGGGCGCGCCTTCAACGAAGCGGACTTTACCCAATTCCGCAAGGTCTGCCTCATCGACAAGACCGTTTCCGAGACATTGTTCTACGGCAACAGCCCCATTGGGGAAGTGGTGGAGATCTCGGGAGAGCCCTTCACGGTGGTGGGGGAATTCACCCAGTCCAGCCGCTTTACCCCCGTGATTAACTCCCTGGAGGATTACTACACCTATATGGACCGCTCCGGAGGGCAGGTGCTCATCCCCATGGCCGCATGGCCCGTGCTGTATGCCTATGACCAGCCGGTGTCCGTGGTGGTGCGGGCGGCCAGCACCGACGATATGACCACCGCCGGGAAAAGGACGGCGGAACTGCTCAACGGCAAGTATACCACGGAGAACCCGGAGGTGAAGTACCAGAGTCAGGATCTTTTACAGCAGGCCAAAAAGCTCCAGGAGCTTTCCAGCTCCACCAACCTCCAGCTCATCCTCATTGCCAGCATCTCCCTGCTGGTAGGGGGCATCGGCGTTATGAACATCATGCTGGTGTCCGTTACGGAGCGCACCGGCGAGATTGGTCTGAAAAAAGCCCTGGGAGCGGGGAAGAGGCGCATCTCCGGCCAGTTCCTCACCGAGGCCGGGGTGCTCACCTGCATGGGCGGTATTCTGGGGGTGCTGGCGGGCATCGGCCTTGCCTACATCATCTCCAAGGCTTCGGGAGTGCCTATCTTTATAAGCTGGTACATCGTGGCCGCCGCCGTGGTTTTCTCCTTTGTGGTGGGGCTCTTCTTCGGCGCCGTTCCTGCGGTGCAGGCCGCCCGTCTGAACCCCATCGAGGCTTTGAGGCGGGAGTAATCCCATATAAACCCATACCCTTTCCCCCTCTGCAGGCTTTTGCAGAGGGGTTTTCCTTTTCTTAGGAAAAATTCATGGAATAAAAAAGCACCCGAAAGACGGTTTCGGGTGCCGGGTATGCTTTTTTTCAAATCAATACAGAACAATGCCGAAAATTCTGTGGATCTCCGCTGTAATACGGGGCAGGGCTTCCTGCACCTGAGGGCCGCAGAAGAGAAGCAGTGCCAGCAGACCGCCTACGAAAAGAGCCGCCAGAATCAGCCGCCACAGCAGCACGGCGGCGGAGAACCGCTTGAGGGAGGGATTCTTGGGATGCCCTGTACCCCAGACAAACAGGAAGATCAGCCCCACCACGGGAATTGAGAACAGGAGCATGAGCATCATGTACTGGAAGGTGTTCAGCAGCAGCTTCTTGGGAGGGACGGTGCTTTCGGTCACGAAAACGGGAGCCTCTTCTACGGGAGGAAGGGGAGCGGCCGCTTCAGCGGCGGGGGCAGGCGATTCCTGAGGGACTTCCTCTGTTTGAGAGACTTCCTCGGCAGGAGATGCAGCCTCAGGCTCGGGGCCGGCAAAGGATTTGCCGCAGTGGAAACAGAACATGGCCTCCTCAGCCAGCTCGGTGCCGCAAACGGGACAGTTTTTCATATATACTCCTCTCTGCCGCAAATACGGCGCAGGTTGTGCAAAAATACACACTTATAATATCACTTTTTGCCGCAGGTTGTAAAGAGCTTCCCGCACTTTGCCCCATAGACCCTTTGCAAGACTTTTTTATCCGGCTTTACGGGAAAAGTATGCCCCAAGGCGGAAAAATGATACAAAACTCCCCCAAAGGAGCCTTTGCCTGCGGCAGGGAAATCTGCCTTTCAGGCAGGTTTATGTAGGGACGGATACTCCGTCCCTTTTTTCTTGCCTTTTACAC
>CAYUHW010000157.1:0-4492 GCA_964444605.1 uncultured Christensenella sp.
TGCGGGAGCTGTCCCGCATGGAGCAGGAGGGACTGCTGGAGTGCCGCAAGCGTGCCTTCCGTCTTTTGGATCTTCCCCGCCTGCAGGAGGCGGCGGAGGCCTGAGAACGCTTCCTATATATAAGAAAAACCGGAGTCATAAGACCCCGGTTTTGTGTTAGAGGGATATTAGAGATTTTCCTTGAGCAGGGTATAGGCTTCCCCCGCCCCCAGTTCGTAAACCCGCTCCACGTCCTCGTCCATGACTTCCAGCATGGGGGACGCTCCCTCGTAGCGCACACAGGTGCCGCAAGAGGAGGACAGGCTTCTGGGGACAGGCGCCATGCGGGCGGTGCAGCCTGCGCTTTGCAGGGCACGGCTGGTGAGCAGGGCGCTCAGGTGGGTATGGAAGGTGGCAATATACTGCTGCACGGTGCTTTTCTCTCTCTACTTACTTGCGGAAGGTGAGACGGAAGTCTTCGCCCTCGGCGGCGCACTCTACGGCGTAGCCCTGGGACTTGCCGTAGCGGGTAACGTTCTCCACGGCGCACTGGTTATCTACCAGAATCTCCAGCGTGGCGGGAGCATTGGCCTTGACCTCTTTCTGGGTCATGACCACAGGCATGGGGCAGGAATATCCTCTTGCGTCAATCATGGCAATTCTCCTTATGCTTCCTTGGCGGCCTTGTTCTGACGGGCGATGTTCAGCAAGCTGATGGCCAGCAGAATCACGAGGCCTGCGCACACGGCAATGCGGCCTGCAGTGGCTACGCCGCCGCCTTCACCGGCTACACCGGCGTTGCCGGCCAGACCGAAGTTATGGGCAATGGCAGCACCTGCGATCATACCGAAGACGGTCACAGCGGAGTCGCCGTTGCCTTCGCCGGCCAGAATGAGCTGACGCAGGGGGCAGCCGCCAACCAGCACGGAACCCCAGCCAACCAGGACCATGCCCAGCAGGTTCCACAGATGGTCGTTGTGGGCAATGGGCTGACCGGAGAAGCTCAAATTGAACTTGCCCTGAATCAGGTTGCCTGCCAGCACTACCAGGAAGATGCCTACGAAGCCGTAGAGCAGTTTGAAATCTTTGAACATGACGGAGTCACGGATGCCGCCCACCATGCACAGACGGGAACGCTGTGCAAGAGCACCCACCACAAGAGCGATCACAAGGGCAATCCACACATTGGCATGCTGGGAGCCGGGGCCCTCGGTGCTGGCCTTGAAGATGGAAGGCACGATGGCTACCAGAGCCAGCAGAATCACCATGACGAAGGGGAGGATGCCGCCCTCGGTCTTGCCCACGGGGTAAGCACGCTTGAGGGAGAAGCCCTTCTTCAGGAAGACGATGCCGATGCAGATACCGATGATAAAGCCGATTAGGCCAACCACGGCATTGAGATCACCGCCGCCCAGACGGATGACCATGCGCAGGGGGCAGCCCAAAAAGGCCAGAGCGCCGATCATGACCAGAGCGCCGATCAAAAAGCGGGTAGCGGGAGAGGAGCCGGCCTTGGGCTTAAACTCCTTGGTGGCAATGGCCATAATGCAGGCACCCAGCACAAGACCGATGATCTCGGGGCGGATATACTGCACCTTGGCGGCAGCGTGCATGCCCAGACCGCCGGCGATATCGCGCAGGAAGCAAGCAATGCAGAAGCCCATGTTGGCGGGGTTGCCGAGCAGGGTCAGCAACACGGCGGCGATACCGACTACGGCGCCGGAGATCACGACCATCCAGTTTACTTTTTTCATGACAGTTTCCTCCATAAAAATCGACAGTTTTCTGTCTATGTTTCTATTATAAGAAATTCATTGTAAGAAATCGAATTGTGTTTGGCGATATGGGTAGTGTTTCATCGTTTTTT
This sequence comes from uncultured Christensenella sp., assembly GCA_964444605.1. Taxonomy (GTDB): domain Bacteria; phylum Bacillota; class Clostridia; order Christensenellales; family CAG-138; genus RUG472. Next base: position 1,847 of record CAYUHW010000157.1, read on the forward strand.
CCGATGAAACGTGGGGGGGCGGCGGGGGTCGTTTTGCCTGCGGCAGCGAAATCCGCCTGTGACGGGTGAAAGATGCAGGGACGCTTTGCATCCCTGTTATTTGCTTATCCCCTCAGACAAGCATCTTACACACTGCAAAACTCCTCCCTTTACGAAAAAACACCCTCCCGCAAAAACTTTCATCCCGTTTCCGGGCAACAAAAAAGCCGGTCATGCATACTGCAGGATCGGCTTGTCAGGCGGCACAACTGCGCCTAAAGGAATTCAGTCACAGAACCTTGTGGGTTTCGTTTTTGATGAAAGCCACGAAGCGCTGCTCCTGAGCGGTGAGGGAAGTATCCTTCTTCCAGGCAATATAGATGTGGCGGAATACCCCTTCATCCTCCAGATTGAAGGACAGCAGGCGGCGTCCCTTGACCTCTTCCTGAACGGCCAGCTCCGAAAGAATGGCTACGCCCATGCCTTGGATGACGCTTTGCTTAATGGTTTCGGGGTTGTCCATGCGGGCAATGAGCTTTAGATCCGAAGCCACAATCCCCTTGCTGCGCAGATACCCGTCTACGGCGTGCTGGGTGCCGGAGCTTTCCTCCCTGAAAATCAGGGGCTCCTGCAAAAGATCCAGCCCCTTGACTCCCTGCTCCTTGAGCTTGCGGAAGCGGGCGCTGTTCTCGGTAATCAGCACCAGATTGTCCCGGGCAAAGGGATAATAGGTAAAGCGGCGGTTGTCCTCCATGTCTCCCACAAAGCCTAAGCGCACCTCGCCCCGCTCCAGGAGGCTGTGTACCTGTCCCGTGTCCCCCCGGCGCAGTACGTAGCGCACGTCGGCATGCTTCTTAATGAAGGCGGACATAAGGCTGGGCAGCAGATGCTGGGCAGGCACCGTGGAGGTACCGATGGCCAAAGCCTCGCTCTCCAGTCCCTGACGCATTTCCTGCAAAGCGGCGCAGCGGGACAAAACGTCCTTGGCGGCAACGTATACCCGCCGTCCGTCCTCCGTCAAGCTGAAGCGCTTGCGGGCGCCTCGGACAATCAACTGGCTTCCCAGAATGTCCTCCAAGGCCTGAATGTGCATGCTCACCGTGCTTTGGGTCAGGTGCAGTTCCTGCGCGGCTTTGGTGAAGCTGCAATATTCCGCCGTGGCAGCAAAGCTCTCCAACTGGCGGATGCTGATATCCAACAAATTCCATCACTCCTTTCAGTGGATATTGGATATTTTATTCTTTCTGTGACAAATGCCTCATTCTGTGGTATGCTGATGGTATCACCAACACCGCACAGGAGTACAGGCATGAAACAGATTTATCTGGACAACGGCGCAACCTCTTTTCCCAAGGCCCCCGGCGTCAGCGATGCCATGAAGAGGTATCTGGACGAAATCGGCGCCAACATCAACCGTTCCGTCTACGGGAAAGCCCAGGAAGCGGGGCTTACCACCCTGCTCCTTCGGGAAAAGCTGAAGTCCTTCTTCTCCTTCCCCGAAAAGGCCACCCATGTTCTGCTGACCCCCGGCAACACCGCCGCTTTGAACATGGTCATCAAGGGGCTTCTTAAGCCCGGAGACCATGTGCTGGTCAGCTCCATGGAGCACAACGCCGTCATGCGCCCTCTTCTCCAGCTAAACGGCGTCCTTTTTGACCGCCTCCTCGGCAACGAGGAGGGATATATTGACCCTGAGGACGCCCGCCGTCTTCTGCGTCCCAATACCAAGCTGTGCATCATGGCCCACGCCAGCAACGTTTCCGGCACCGTCCAAAATGCCGCCCGTCTGGGGGAAATCCTGGCGGAAGCGGGGGTTCCCTTTGTGCTGGACTGCGCCCAGAGTGCGGGGCATTTGCCCGTAAACTTTCAGGAGCTGAAGCTCAGCGGTCTGTGCGTACCCGGCCACAAAGGACTGCTGGGGCCCGGAGGCGTGGGGGCGCTGCTGGTGACGGATGCCTTCTCCAAATCCCTGACGCCCCTGATTGCAGGGGGCACAGGCAGTGCTTCCGACAGCGAACTGCTTCCCGACTATCTCCCCGACCGCTTTGAAAGCGGCACGGGAAACCTCCCCGGCTACTACGGCCTGTACGCCGCCCTTTCCTATATAGAAACCGTGGGGCTGCCCGCCCTTATGTCCCACGAACGCGCCCTGACGGAGCGGTTTCTCACCGGCGCCAAGGCCATTCCCGGCGTACGCATTATCGGGCCTCAGGGCATGAATGACCGGGTGGGGGTCATTTCTCTGGACTTTGTCCATGGGGACAACGCCCAGTGCGCCGATCTGCTGGAGCAGAAGTACGGCATTCTCACCCGCTGCGGTTTGCACTGCGCTCCCTCCGCCCACAAGACCCTGGGCACCTTCCCTCGGGGCACCGTGCGCTTCTCTCCGGGCTACGCCAACACCCCCGAGGAGGTGGACGCCGCTTTGGAGGCGGTGGAGGCAGTCTCCCGCCTATAATCGAAAAATCCGATACCACAGGATAGTATGACAGAAACCGAAAAAATTTGCAAGCCATTTTCCCATAGTCTTTTTACCATCCTTCTCGTTTTTATCGGTTTTGACGATGTGCATCCTTATCTGTCTGAGAGGCCTGCTTCGGCAGGCCTCTTTTTGCGTGTACAAGGGGGCGGGGGCGACGAAAGGCTTCGCCTTTCTCTTTGGCAGGG
>CAYUHW010000158.1:0-4435 GCA_964444605.1 uncultured Christensenella sp.
ATAAAATACGCCCGCCTCGTCAAAGGACGAAGCGGGCGCTCGTGGTACCACCTTTGTTGACGGGATTTCTCCCGCCCTCTCAATGCTTTAACGCAGCGTCTGCGTGAGAAGCTACGCACCCTTTTCGGGCTTTACCTCTCAAACTCCAAAGCGACTTCCGCCTCCGATTCCAAAGTTCTTTCACCAACCGAACTTCTCTCTGAAGAAAGCGTTGCAGGCGTACTCCTCTTTTTCAACGTTTTATATGCATTGCATTATATAGCAGAGACGGCGTCCCTGTCAAGGGGCATTCGCATAAAACCGCTCTTATGCAATGCTCCCTTTAGGCCCGTTTCCCTGCCAGCCAAGCTTTTTTAGCACCCGAGTCAGTTCATCGGGCATGGGGGCTGTAAAGGACAGGCTTTCTCCCGAAACTGGATGGGTGAGCTGAAGTTTGTATCCGTGAAGGGCCTGTCCGCCTAAATGATATGCATCCTCTGCTCCGCAATATACATCGTCTCCCAAAAGAGGATGCTTGCAATAGGCCATGTGGACACGAATCTGATGGGTGCGCCCGGTTTCCAGCTCCAACTCCAGAAACGTTAGGTTGCCAAAACGTTCCCAAACCCGAAAATGGGTTACTGCCCTGCGGCCGTCGGCTACAACCGCCATCCGCTTTCTGTCCGTAGGATGCCGCCCGATGGGTGCGTCTATAGTACCCGTATCCTCCCGTATGTTTCCGTGAACAATGGCTACATAGCTTCTTTTGGCACTGTGCACGGCAAATTGGGAGGCAAGGTTCTGATGCGCAGCATCGTTCTTGGCAACCACAAGCAGGCCGCTGGTCATGCGGTCAATACGATGAACGATGCCCGGACGATTCTCACCGCCAATGGAGGATAGGCTTCCGAAATGATACATAAGCCCGTTGACCAGCGTACCGCTTTCGTGCCCCGGAGCAGGATGCACCACCAAGCCCCGAGGCTTATTCAGCACGCAGATGTCCTCATCCTCATATACGATATCCAGGGGAATATCCTCCGGAATCAGCCCGACGTCCCGCACTTCCGGCAGTTCATACGCCAGCACATCCCCTGCTTTGACGGCGTCTTTACTGCGGCAGGGAGCGCCGTTCTTCCACACCAGCCCCTCTTCAATCAGGCTCTGCACTCTGGAGCGGGATAGGGAGGATAATGCCGCCAGACAGCTGTCCAACCGCTTGTAGTTTTCCTCAACGGGAATGACCTCACGGGGCATGGGGTGCCTCCGAGGAGTCGTCCGCATCCGATTGCCCTTCCTCTTTGATATCCGAAGCCGCAGAAGCGTCCTCTGCTTTTGCTTTCGGCTTCTTTTCCAAGGTCTTTTCCAAAACTTCCAAGAGGCCGTTTTTGGTAAACAGGGTTTCCAGCACCAGCAGTATGGCGCCAATGACAATGGCGCTGTCTGCAACATTGAAAACGGGGAAATCAATCAGAGAAAAGTAAATCATGTCCCGTACATAGCCGAGAAACATGCGGTCGATGAGATTTCCCAAGGCACCCGAAACAATCAAAAACAAAATAATTCGGCTTAATTTGGTTAAATTTCCACGCTTTTTCCCGTAGAAAAGCAGGCACAGTACCAAAAAGGCCACCGTCAGCAAGATAAACGGGATACGGGCGCCCTGAAACATGCCCCACGCCGCTCCTGTATTTTTTAAATACGTCAGCTCCAGCACTCCGGGAATCAGCACCAACGCCCCTTTGGAAAGCACCTGTGCGGCGTACACTTTACTGAGCTGATCCGCCGCAAGCACCAGCAAGGCTATTATCCATTCCATAAGCAACCTCCTTTATGAAACCGGCAAAACCAGTTCCGGGTACAATTTTGCATACATGCGCCGTGCAGACGTTACCTTTTGCACGTACTTGTCCGTTTCGGGATAAGGAATATACAGGGGACAGCCCTCGCTGTCAGCGCCATACTCCTTCAGCCAGCTTTTTGTTTTGCCTGGGCCTGCATTGTAAGCAGCCACAGCCGCCTTTTCGGACTGAAACTCCTCAATCAAATACTTTAAGTATCGGCAGCCCAGGGCAATGTTGACCTCCGGCTCCACAAGCCTATCTTCCGAATAGGCTTCCATGCCCAGCCAGTCCGCCACCTCCGCCGCCGTAGCGGGCATAAGCTGCATTAGGCCTTTTGCACCTGCGCCGCTGGAAACGGCAGGCCGATAGCCGCTCTCGCAGAAAATCACCGCCGCCACCAGTGTGGGATCCAGATCATTCTTTTTTGCCTCTTCCAAAATCAAGGGCGTATACTCCAGCTTGTACCGCAGTCTCAGCAATGCAGGACGGGCAAAAAGAAAATACCCCGCCGCCAGCAATGCGCACAGCGCCAAAATACCGATGCCCAGCAAAAGTTTGGATACGGGCTTCCCCTTCTCAGAAGCGGCAAAGTTGGTTGGTAAGTTTTTCATATACAATATCCACCTGTGCATACAGCGAAGACAAATCTCCGCTATTGTCAAGAACATAGTCAGCCAATTTCACTTTCTCCTCCTCAGGCATCTGGCTGTGAATGCGGGAAAGGGCTTCTTCCCGAGTGTATCCGTTTCGAACGGCCATGCGTGCAATGCGCTGTTCTATGGAAGCCGTCACCACTACGGTTTTCTGCACCGATCGGTGCAAGCCGTTTTCGAACAGAAGCGGCACATCCCAGAGAATCAGTGCACGTGGGTTCGAATCCCACCAATGCTGGGAAAGCATATCCATGCGCATGCGCACATAGGGATGGACAATGGCGTTGAGCTTCTGCCGCTCCGCTTCCTCCGCAAACACGATGTCCCCCAGCTTCTTTCGGTTTACTTGGCCGTCCGCCAATAGGATGCCTTCGCCAAAGGTTTGCACGGTCTGCACATAGCAATCCGTTCCCACATCCAATGCATGGCGGGAGATTTCATCCGCATCCGCAATATAGGCGCCAAGCTCCCGAAATCTGGCCGAAACGGTAGACTTTCCCGAGGCAATGCCCCCCGTCAAGCCTGCACACACATACCCGCTCATTTCGTTTCGTACCAGCTTCGGCCCCTGGCGGCATCGGCAATAAGCTTAACCTTCAGCTTGGCCACGTTTTCCATGGTGTCCTTCATAAGCCGCATCACCGCTTCCGCTTCCTCTGTGGGCGCATCCACCAGCAGTTCGTCGTGAATCTGGAGAACAAGCCGAGCTTGAAAGCCCTCCGCCTGCAGTTTCTCATGGACTTGCACCATGGCAATCTTGATAATATCGGCGGCACTGCCTTGAATGGGCATGTTCATGGCCACCCGCTCTCCAAAGCTGCGGGTGTTGTAGTTGCTGCTCTTAAGCTCAGGAAGGGGACGTCGGCGTCCGTACAGCGTCTGGGCATACCCCTTCTCCCGTGCCGTTTCCACGCTCTCGTGCATGTATGCCTGCACCCCGGGATAGCGTTCAAGATACATCTCTATATAATTCTTGGCTACCTTTACGGGTATATTCAAATTCCTCGCCAGACCAAAATCCGAGATACCGTACACAATGCCGAAGTTTACTGCCTTGGCGGCACTGCGCTGTTCCTTCGTGACCGCTTCCAAGGGGGTGTGAAACACTTCGGAGGCCGTATGGCGATGAATATCTTCCCCGCTGTTAAAGGCCGCAATCAATCCCTCGTCTCCGCTCATATGCGCCAGCAGTCTAAGCTCAATCTGAGAATAGTCTGCCCCCACCAGCACCCTGCCGGGAGAAGCTATAAAGGCCTTTCGAATCTGTGCCCCTTGGGGCGTGCGCACGGGAATGTTCTGCAGGTTCGGCTCCGTGCTGGAAATGCGCCCCGTAGCGGTTACGCACTGATTAAAGGAGGAATGTACCTTCCCGTCCTGTGCCGTAGCCTTCAAAAGGCCTTCCACAAAGGTGGCGTTGACCTTGCTTAAAAATCTGTATTCCCCAATCAGCGGTACAATGGGATGCTTGTCCGCAATGGCTTCCAGCGTGTCGCTGTCGGTTGAGTAGCCGGATTTTGTCTTTTTCCCATGGGGCAGTCCCAGCTTTTCAAACAGGATGCTTCCAAGCTGTTTCGGGGAAAGAATATTGAACTTCTCCCCCGCAAGCGCATAAATCTGCCCCTCCAATTCCTGCTGTTGGGAAGAAAACTCCTTTTGCAGTTCTTTAAGAACTGCCGTATCCATGGTAAAGCCTTCCCGCTCCATGGAATACAGCACTTGCATCAGGGGCATCTCCGTTTGCCGATACAGGGATTCCATCCCCTTCTCCCGCAGTTCTTCTTCCATGGCAGAAGAAAGAAGGAACAAGCCGGAAGCCCCCATAGCGTTGCCCAACCGCTCCTCGCACAAGGCTTCATAGCTTCCCGTCGGACGGTTGCTGGAAAGCAGATAATCTGCAATGCGGGCATCAAAAGCAACGGAACAACCCTCTATGCCGCAGGTCTGCAGGCTGTGGAGCAA
>CAYUHW010000159.1:0-4433 GCA_964444605.1 uncultured Christensenella sp.
CTCCGTGTGGGTATTCGGCGGCGACGGCTGGGCCTACGACATCGGTTACGGCGGTCTGGACCACGTGCTGGCCATGGACGAAGACGTCAACGTGCTGGTGGTAGACACCGAGGTGTACTCCAACACCGGCGGACAGGCTTCCAAGTCCACGCCTACCGGCCCCATCGCCAAGTTTGCGGCGGCCGGCAAGCGCACCAAGAAGAAGGATCTGGGCCTCATGGCTATGAGCTACGGCTATGTATACGTGGCCAAGGTCTGCATGGGTGCCGATCCTGCTCAGCTGCTGAAGGCGGTCAACGAGGCCGAGGCCTACCATGGTCCCTCCCTGATCATCGCCTACGCTCCCTGCATCAACCACACCATCAACATGAGCCACTCCCAGCTTGAGGCCAAGAAGGCCGTGGAAGCCGGTTACTGGCCCCTGTATCGGTACAACCCCGATCTGGCTGACCAGGGCAAGAACCCCTTCACTCTGGATTCCAAGGATCCCAAGTCCTCCTTCCAGGACTTCATCATGGGCGAAGGCCGCTACTCCGCTTTGAAGAAGCAGTTCCCCGAAGTGGCCGACCAGCTCTTCGACAAGGCCGAAAAGGAAGCCATGGAGAAGATCGACTACTACAAGAAGCTCAACAGCATGGAGTAACATCTTCAAGTATACGAGACAAAAGCCGCCCTCAAGGGCGGCTTTTTCCGTTTGGCGGGGGGCGGAGGCCGGGTTGCCGCAGGCAACCCTTTGGGCGAAGCCCAAAGGGAACGGCACCGCCGTTCCGGCCCCCGCCCCCCGCCGCACTGCTCCCAAAAGCCGAAAACGCAGGCGCATGGCCCAAAACAGAAGCAAAATCTGCCCAAAATAAAGGGAAAAGCCCTTCTCCGTCGTATAATTTACCCATACGGCCAAAAGTTTTTTGTATGGGAAAGGAGTTTTGCGGGCATGGAAGAACCGACCATCCGTCAGCGACAGGAGGAGCTGGAGAAGCAGACTCTCTCCCCCTATGCCGCTCTTGCGGTGCATTCCAAAGGAAGGGAAAAGCCTATGGAGCCTTGCCCTCTGCGCACCTGCTTCGTGCGGGACAGGGACAGAATCCTCCACTGCAAGTCCTTCCGCCGCCTGAAGCACAAGACCCAGGTGTTTCTGGCGCCCAGAGGGGATCACTACCGCACCCGCCTGACCCATACCCTGGAGGTATCCCAGATTGCCCGCACCATTTCCCGCTCCCTGCGGCTCAATGAGGATTTAACCGAGGCCATGGCCTTGGGGCACGACTTGGGGCACACCCCCTTCGGCCACGCCGGGGAGGCGGTGCTCAACGCCCTGGTGCCCGGGGGCTTTGTCCACAGCCAGCAGAGCCTGCGGGTGGTGGACAAGCTGGAAAAGGACGGCCAAGGGCTGAATTTAACCTGGGAGGTGCGGGACGGCATTCTCAACCACTCCCGCAAGGGGCATCCCGGCACCGCCGAGGGACGGGTGCTGTCTTTGTCCGACCAGATTGCCTATGTGAACCACGACATCGATGATGCCGTGCGGGCAGGGGTTTTAAAGCAGGAGGAGATTCCTCTGTCCTGCCAGGAGTTTTTCGGCACCACGCCTTCCCGCCGCATCAACAGCATGATTCAGGACATTGTCCATGGCTGCGCCGACACGGATCGCATCGATTTTTCCCCTGCCGCCCGGGAAAAATTTGAGGAGCTGAGGAGCTTTATGTTCTCCGCCGTGTACTTTAACCCCATTGCCAAGGGGGAGGAGGACAAGGCCAAGTACGTGGTGGAGCAATTGTACCGCTACTATCTTCACCACATTGAGATGCTGCCGGAGGAGTTTCTTCTGTATCGGGAGGAGGACGGAGACGAGCGCATCGCCGCCGACTACATCGCCTGCATGACGGATACCTACGCCATCGCCGATTACCAGCGGCTTTTCGTGCCCAAGGCGTGGAATTAAGGGGAATTCTCGGCGAAAAATAAAGGATTTTCGAGAAATTTGTCGTATTTACTCTGAGTTGGAAAAAACGGGAAGAATATTCAACGGCAAGCAAAGACTAAAGAAGAAGGACAGACCTTTTGGCGTTTCCCACCCAGTGGCTGGACGAGCTGCTTTCCAAAAACGATATTACAGACGTGATTTCCTCCTATGTGGAGCTGAAACCCAAGGGACGCAAACTCTGGGGGCTTTGTCCCCTGCATGGAGAAAAGACGCCCTCTTTTTCCGTGTCTCCGGATAAGCAGCTGTTTTATTGCTTCGGCTGTCACGCAGGGGGCTCGGTCATTCAATTCGTCATGAGCATGGAGCATTTGACCTATGGGGAGGCCGTGCGCTTTTTGGCGGAGCGGGCCCATATGTCCATGCCTGAGGAGGAGAACGATGCCGAGCTGCAGAAAAAGCGTGCTTACCGCCGCCGCCTGCAGGAGGCCAACCGTTTGGCCGCCCGCTACTTCTGCTTGGAGCTTTTGGGCGAGCGGGGAGAGCTTGGCAGAGCCTACGCACAGAAGCGGGGGCTGAATAAGGAAATTTTGCTCCGCTTCGGCATCGGCTATGCCCCCGAGGGCTGGGACAACCTGAAGAACCATCTCATGCAGCAGGGGTACACCCAGAAGGAGCTGGAGGACGCAGGCTTGCTGGCGGTGAATCGGGAGAAGGGGCGCTCCTACGATGCCTACCGCAACCGGCTCATCTTCCCCATTCAGGGCATTGACGGACAGGTGCTGGGCTTTGGAGGCCGGGTGCTGGACGATTCCAAGCCCAAGTATATCAACACCGGGGACACGCCCCTATATAATAAGCGGAACAACCTCTACGGGCTTCACCTTCTCAAGGGGGAGAAGCTCAGCGACATCGTCATGGTGGAGGGGTACATGGACGTCATCGGCCTGTACAAAACCGGGGTGCGCAACGCCGTAGCCAGTCTTGGCACGGCCCTCACCGTTCAGCAGGCACGGCTTTTGAAGCGGTACGTCCAGCAGGTTTACATTGCCTATGACGGAGACTCTGCCGGGCAGAACGCCACCGTGCGGGGGCTGGACATCCTTTCTGCCGAGGGGCTCAGCGTGCGGGTGATTGTCTTCCCCGATGATTTGGATCCCGACGAGTATGCGGCCAAGTACGGGCGGGAAGGCTTTGAAGACTTAAAGCGCCGTGCTTTGACCCTCAGCGAATTTAAGCTGGAGACTTTGAGCCGAGGGGTGGACTTGGGAGATGAAAACCAGCGGGAAAAGTACGCCATGAACGCCTGTGCCTACATCGCCACCCTTCAGCCCCTGGAGCAGGAGCGGTACTATAAGCAGGTGGCGGAGAAGACGGGATACTCCGTGGCCGCCCTGAAGGCCCAGGGAGGCAGGGGGGAGAAGCTTCCCGTCCTCACCTCTCAGAAGGGGAGTCTGGGCAACGGACGCCGCCGTTCCCGGGAGGAGGAAAGCGCCCGGGACATGCTGGAGAGAACCCTGCTCCAGTGCGCCCTAAAGGACGGAGCCGCCTGGTACAGGTTCCAACGGGAGGATGCGGCGGAACTGCTGGAGAACACGGCCTATCGGGACCTGTTTTTGGCCATGGGGCAGCCGGGCTTTTCTCTGGCGGCCTACATCGGCGGACGGGAACAGCAGGAGGCCGAGCGGCTGTCCATGCTGTTAAAGGAGGACAACGCCATCACCAACCCCATGGAAGGGGGGCTGGATTGCATACGGCGGCTGAAGAAGAAAAACGGGGAAGAGGAGCTTCTCTGCCTGCAGAACAGGCTGAAGGAGGAGGGGCTGTCTTCCGAGGAGAAGAAGGAACTGCTGAAGCAGATTGCCGCCCTGATACGGGCCAATAAAGAGTTAAAAACGAAAGAGAACCGATGAAATACAGAAGGAGAGCATCATGAGCGAAGCAAAGGCAAAGATTGCAACCAAGGAGCAGAAGGAACAGCAAAAGGAACAGCAGAAGAACAAGGTGCAGGAGCTGCTGGAACTGGGCAAGCAGAAAGGCGTTCTGAGCTACAAGACCATTATGGAGACCCTGCAGGAGGAGGACCTGGATCAAGAGCAGATTGAGAAGGTCTACGAGTCTCTGGAAGAGATGAACATCGACGTGGTGGAAGATGTAGCCGTCCCCGAAGATATCAACGAGGAAATCGCCGAAGTGGAAGCGGTGCTTTCCGTCACCGAGGGCATCAACATCGACGACCCCGTGCGCATGTACCTGAAGGAAATCGGCAAGGTGCCTCTGCTCACGGCTCAGGAAGAGGTGGACATTGCCCAGCGCATGGCGGAGGGAGACGAGGAGGCCAAGCATCAGCTTGCAGAAGCCAACCTGCGTCTGGTGGTCTCCATTGCCAAGCGGTACGTTGGCCGGGGCATGCTGTTCCTGGACTTGATTCAGGAGGGCAATCTGGGTCTTATTAAGGCGGTGGACAAGTTCGACTACCGCAAGGGCTACAAGTTCTCCACCTATGCTACCTGGT
>CAYUHW010000160.1:0-4411 GCA_964444605.1 uncultured Christensenella sp.
GGATTCCGGACGATTCCGCTATGATTCTACCGGTGCCGGGACTTTTCAGCGGGCATCCTTTCTGCTTCGGCAAGCGCCCCTGAATCTGGAGGAGATTTACCGTCCCTTGTATGAGAATGAGCTTTCCTACCTCCAGTTGCGAGCCAAGATGATCAATGCCATTCAAACCACCGACCACGGCGTTGCTTATATCTATACGGATTTGCAGACAGCAAAATCCCTTCAAGTCGATACCTTTACCATTTCCAGAGGCATGGTCAATGTAATGGCCGATCTCAAGGGCATTTCCGTTTGGGTGAATTTTACGGAGAGCGAGCGGGGTGTTCTTTGTGAGCTTCGCTCCAATAAACCTAACATAAACCCCATTGCCGTAAAGTACGGCGGCGGCGGTCACGCTAAAGCCAGCGGAGCCACTCTTCAGAATCGACAGACGGCAATGGATATGCTGGCGGATTTGGATGCATTAGCGGAGGCGTCTCGTGAATAAAGCAGCAGAAAAAAACATGGAGCAGGTCCTTGAAACCATCAAAAAGTATGAGCGCATCATTATCTCTCGGCATAAGCGTCCGGACGGAGATGCTGTAGGATCCACCCTTGGCCTGCAGAGGGTCCTAAAATCCAGTTATCCAAAAAAGGATGTACTTGTCATCAGCGAGGATAAATCGGATTACATGGCTTTTTTAGGGGCTGAAAACGAGCAGATTTCGGATGACCTATATAAGGATGCGCTGGTGATTGTATTGGATACGGGCAGCGCCGACCGCATCTCCAACAGCAAGTACTCCCTTGGACAGGAGCTCATGGTCATTGACCACCATTTGGAGTTGGCGCCTTACGGAGATGTAAACTGGGTGGAGCCGGAGCGCTCCTCCCTCTGTGAAATGATTGCCGCCATGTGCGCCGCCTTCCCAGATGAGCTGATTGTGGATTCCTGGGCGGCCACCTGCATTTACACCGGTATGGTGACGGATTCCGGACGCTTCCGCTATGAAGGCGTTACAGGAGACACGCTGCGGCTGGCGGGATTTTTGCTGGATAAAGGCATCGATACGGAAAGACTGTATGCCAATTTGTATTTGGATGAGTACAAGGAAATGAAGTTTCATGCATATGTGCTTAACCGCATGAAAGTAACGGAGCACGGTGTTGCGTACATGCATATAACGGAAAAGGCGAAAAATGATTTCGGCCTCACCAGTGAGCAGGCTTGCAATGCCATCAGTTACCTTGGAACCTTAAAAAACAGTCTCATTTGGCTTGCCTTCATCGATAACGAGGACGGCACTGTGAGAGTGCGGCTACGTTCTCGGTTTGTTACGGTAAACGAGCTGGCCGAAAGGTATAATGGAGGCGGGCATGCCTGTGCCAGCGGTGCTAACTTGACAAGTAAGCGTCAGATTCCCAAGATGATTCGGGAAGCCGATGAGATTTTGCAGGCGTATAAAATCAGCCATAACGGCTGGATGTAATCTTTTTTCTCCGTTTTTTAGAGATATAAAAAGGACTGTACACAAGGTACAGCCCTTTTTTGTTGCGTAACTTTAACTTATTTGACGAAGGTGCAGCCTGCGTCAAATTCCACAGTGCCCTTGTAGTTCTTGATGGAACCGGTCACGGTGATGAGATCACCCTCGGCCAGAGCCTCAGCGCCTTCGCCGGACAGGCGGTAGCACTGTACGGCATAGCCTTCCATGCCGGGGATAGCAATGGTCACAGTGATGTTCTTGTACTCTTCGCTGTAGGGGGTGTCAATCTTCACGATTACGCCGGTGATGGTCTTAACGCCCTTCAGAGAAGCACCCTCTTCCAGAGCGTAACCCTTGGCCACGTTCTTGGCGCCGGTGACGTACTCAACGGGAATCAGCACGCAGCCCTTATCGAACTCGATGGTGCCCTTGTAGTTCTTGATGTTGCCGTATACAGCAATCTCATCGCCAACAGCCAGCTTGTCAGCGCCTTCGCCGGAGAGACGATAGCACTGTACGGGCTTGTCTTCTACGCCGTCGCAAACGATGGTGACGGTAATGTTCTGATATTCATCGCTCCAGGGAGTGTCGATGTTGGTGATAACGCCCTTGAGAGCGGTGTTGGTAACCATAGCAGCGCCGTCTTCCAGAGCATAGGCTTTCTCCAGCAGACCAATCTGGGAGACGTGCTCCCCGCGGCCAACCAGCACGCAGCCCTTATCGAACTCGATGGTGCCCTTGTAGTTCTTGATGGTTCCTTCTACGGTGATGGCTTCGCCGACTTCCAGAGTGTTGGCGCCTTCGCCGGAGAGACGGTAGCACTGTACGGGCTTGTCTTCCAGACCGGCCACAGCGATGGTCACGGTGATGTTCTGATATTCATCGCTCCAGGGAGTGTCGATGTTGACAACAGTACCGAAGAGGCGGACGGTGCCTTCCAGTGCAGCGCCGTCTTCCAGTTCGTAAGCGGCATCTACCAGCTCATCATAGGAAGCAGTAGTGAGATCGAAGCCCTGAGGCACAACGTGCTCAAAGGATACTTCAACGGACTTGCTGCCATCGGAGATGGAGCCGACCAGAGTGTAAGCGGTCTCAGCGGCGCAGAGCTCGTTGATGTCGATGGTGACCTGCTTGTTCTCGTCCATTTCACCGACCACAACGGCATCGGCTTCACCGCCCTCGGCGATGGCTACGGACCAGGCAATTTCATAGGTGACATCGTTGACAACCACAACACCCACAACTTTATAGTCGGCGGGGGTCTTCACGGCAGCGTTCTTGTACATCAGATGGATGTAGGACTTAGCGTTGTCCAGAGGATCTACCTCGGGAGCAGGCTCTTCGGTGGGTTCGGCAGCAGGAGCGGGAGCTTCAGTAACTACCGGCGCAGACTGCTGGTCTTTCTCTGCTGCGCAGCCAACCAATGCGGTGAGGCAAAGGGCAAGCATGAGGAAAAAAGCTACAAACTTTTTCATGATTTCTCCTTTTTAATCAATGCAGGGTTATCCCCGTTTTGGAAAACACACGGACTTGGATATTGCCGTTATAGCAATCCACCAGTCCTTTGACATCAATAATCTTGCCTTGAAGGGCATTTGGATCTACATCGTCCGGAAGTTTTTCGGCTCGAATGCAAAGGGCTATTCCGTCCTGCTCGCACACAAGGGTGACGGCACTGCCGGAATTTCCGTCATCGGGAAGGTGTACTTCCTTTACCATCAAATCGGCAAGAGATACGGTAGTATCGAGGAGCATCTCGCCCAAGGGATAAACGGTTCCGTCGATATCCACAGTTTCCTGCAAAAGCATCCGGGCCGTAACGGCGGTATAAGCAGGTTCCATCCCCTCCCCCACCTTCTGCAGGTTGCCGGGGTCATCGGGCTTAATCTCCCGATAGTTCATACCGCTAATTTGGTATACGCCGCCGCCTTCATAGTACTGAACGGAGCCTACGATTCTGGCGCGATTGCCAAGAGACAGGATGTTCAGTCCCGTACCGGAGAGGGTGAAGCCATAGTACGCCGTGATGCCAAAATACAAGCCGGTTTCTTCATCATAATCTTCGATGTAGACACTGTTGTTGTAGTTGGCCACGATGTTCCCCTCAAAGGCCACCTTCATGCCTGCGTAATCGGCAATATGGCAGCGCAGTTCTTTCAGGGTAAGCTCAATGGCATCTCCGTAGAAGAAGTCGGGGTCTTTTTCGCCGGAAAACAGACGCAGCTTCAGAGTTTTTGCCTGGTTGAGAGCCTGTGTACAGTAAGTACCGTACCGGTTGTTAGCCGCCGAGTAGGGCTGCGCCAGACCGTTTTGCAAAAGCTCTATGTTCAGATTCCTGTAGCTGCTGCCTTCCTGAGGCTTATACCAAATCCAAACCAGATACCTGTCGCCGGTAGAATCGATGTTCCATATAAGGTCATCGGATTCCACCAGAATGGAAGAAGCGTTGCTCAGCTTTTCTTTTGTAAACGCCGCCGCAGCTTTTCCAAACTCTTCAATTCGACCGGTGGATTCCGGGGTGTTGATAGCAAGGAATCTCGCCTTGAGCACCCCGGAACTTATTACTTCCGTCGGCACATTGAAATGCACCGTGTCGCCATCGATAAAGGAACGTACCGTTACCTCCTGACTCACCGCCACAGCATTCCCGCCGGGCTGCACTGCCGAAGCATAGTCCTTTTCTTCAAAGGGGGTAGGTTCGGGGGAAGCAGAGGCCCGGGGAGATTCCGACACGGAAGCAGATACATCCTCTTCCGGTTGGACAGCGGGAGCAGCGCAGCCTGCAATCAGGCAGAGGGCCAACAGCAGGGCAAATAAACGGAAAGTCCTCTTCATGGCTTTATCTCGCAAGCAGTCTTAGCCCTGATACTCGCACTCGCTGATGGCATCTTCGAATGCGGCCTTAATCATGGCATCCACATCGCCGCCGTCATCGCGGGTGAGGC
>CAYUHW010000161.1:0-4392 GCA_964444605.1 uncultured Christensenella sp.
GGTTAAAAGCAAAAGCAAGACGAGGTCTTTTACAACGTTAGGCTCCCCTTGATGTTCAAGGGGAGCTGGGTTGTGAACACGGTGAGCAACTCTGAGGGGATAAGCACAAAAAAGGGACGGCGTGCCGTCCCTACATACACCTGTTTGAAGAACAGATTTCATCCGCGCAAAGCGTGGCGAGGCAGTCATTTACTTTTCAAAATCCTTATAAAGATCCACCAAATAGAGGGCGATTTCCATAGCCTTGTCCATGCCCTCCACGGAGATGTGCTCGTAGGGGCCGTGGTAGCCAAAGCCGCCCACTCCCAGATTGGGGCAGGGCAGACCCATAAAGGACAGGTTTGCTCCGTCGGTGCCGCCCCGAATGGGGTTGATGCGGGGCTTGACCCCTGCAAGCTCGCAGGCCTTTTGGGCGTTTTCAATCAGGTGGTAGTGCTCCCGAATCTTCTCGGACATGTTCCGATACCCGTCCCGCCACAATAGCTTGCAGGCGCCCTCTCCGTACTTTTCGTTGAGGGTCTTTTCAATAAGCTCCATGGTCTGCTTCCGCACGGCCAGATGGTTCAAATCGTGGTCGCGGATGATATACTTCAGCTCTGCCTTTTCCACGGAGCCGGTCATGGCCACCAGGTGGAAGAAGCCCTCATAGCCCTCCGTATGGGCGGGGACTTCGGCGGCGGGGAGCATGGCGTTAAACTCCATGGCCGTCAGCATGGCGTTGATCATGGTGTCCTTGGCAGAGCCGGGGTGGACGTTGAAGCCGTTCAACTCCACGGCGGCAGAGGCGGCATTGAAGTTTTCAAACTCAATCTCCCCCTCTTCGCCTCCGTCCAAGGTATAGGCGTAGTCACAGCCAAAGCCCCGCACGTCAAAGCAGTCCGTGCCCTGGCCAATCTCCTCGTCGGGGGTAAAGGCAAAGGCCAAGGCCCCGTGGGGACGCTTTTGGCTCCGGAGAATCTCGATCATGGTCATAATCTCCGCAATCCCCGCTTTGTCGTCCGCTCCCAGCACGGTGGTGCCGTCGGTGGTGATGAGGGTTCTGCCCACCATCCGCTTCAGGGAGGGGAAGGCCTTGGGGGAAAGCACCCGGCCGGAGTTGCCAAGAGGGATGTCGCCCCCGGCATAGTTTTCTACCAGGGTAGGCTGTACGTTCTCCCCGGGGAAGTCCGGCACCGTGTCCATGTGGGCGATAAAGCCCAGCTTGGGCGCTTTTTCATACCCCTTTGTAGCGGGCAGAGAGCCGTATACATAGCAGTGTTCGCTGACGCAGGCATCCTCTACCCCCAGCTGCTGCAGTTCCTGCACCAAAAGGTGGGCCAAATCAAACTGGCGGGAAGTGGAGGGAACCCGATAGGGCCCCTCCTCGCTGCTGGCAGTGTGAATGCGCACATAGCGCATAAGCCGTTCGTAGGCACGCATTTTAATGACTCCTTACTTGATGTTGGTCAAATCCTGTTCGTCCAGCCACTTGGCGGCGGCTTGGCACACATCCCGCAGGGCTTCCTCCCCGAAGGGATCCTTCAGCCCCGCAAAGGCCACCAGCTCCTTGTAGGTCATGGTGCCGCCCTGACGGGCAAGACGGACGTAGCGGTGCCAGGCCTGCTCCCGATCCTCCTGAATGAGGGCCCAGAACTGAAGGGCCACGCTCTGGGCCAGACAGTAATCAATATAATAGAAGGGACTGCTGAAGATATGCCCCTGCCGCTGCCAGTAGCGGCCCTCCCCATAGAAGGACAGATCCCCCAGAGAGATCCAGGGCAGGTAAATCTTGGTCAGCCTTGCCCACTCGGCGTTCCGCTGGGCGGGGGTCAGCTCGGGATGCTCATAGACGATGTGCTGGAAGTGATCCACCAGAGTGCCGTAGGGCAGGAAGGTGATGGCTCCGGCCAGGTGGGAGTAGCGGAACTTTTCCGCATCCTTCCCGAAGAACTTCTCTGCCCAGGCCCAGCCGAAGAACTCCATGCTCATGGAGTGAATCTCACAGCTTTCCAGGGTGGGCCAGTGGGCGCTGCCGGGGAAGATGTCCCGAGCCAGGAAGTTGGCAAAGGCGTGGCCGGCCTCGTGGGTCATGACCTCCACGTCCCCCTGGGTGCCGTTGAAGTTGGCGAAGATGAAGGGGCAGCGGTAGTCGGAAAGCTCCGTGCAGTAGCCTCCCGCCTGCTTGCCCTTGCGGGAGAGAACATCCAGAAGCTCGTTATCGAACATGAGGTCGATAAACTCCCCTGCCTCGTCTCCCATCCAGTGGTAGAAGGCCTTGCCTTCCCGCAGAATGTCCTCGGCGGTGCCGGCGGGCTTGGGGTTGCCGCTGCGGAACTGGAGCCCGGCGTCCTTGTAGCTCAGGGGATAGGGGAGCCCCGTGCGCTCGGCCTGCAGGCGGTACAGCTTCTCTGCAAGGGGCACCACATATTTCACGATGGCGCTGCGGAAGCGCTCGATGTCCTCAACCCCGTAGCAGTTGCGGGTCATGCGGTCATAGCCAAGGGGGATGTAGTTGTCATAGCCCAGCTTCCGTCCCATGGAGGTGCGCAGGGCGGTGAGCTTGTCGTAAATATCGTCCAGCTCCTCCTTGTGGGATTCAAAGAAGGCGTTGTTGGCTTCCCAAGCCTTGTGGCGGAGGTTGTCGTCGCTGGAGACGGTGTAGGGAGAAAGCTGGCTCAGGGTGAGCACCTCTCCCTCAAAGGGAATCTGGGCGGAGGCGATGAGCTTGCTGTAGGCGGTGACCAGACGGTTCTCCTCCTGCAGATCGGGGATGAGCTTCTCGTCAAAGGTGCGCAGACCGATGCCGATGTTGGTGAACATGAGCCGCCCGTACTTCTTCTCAAAGTCGGGGCGGTAGGGGCTTTCGTACAGGGCCTTGTTAAAGCGCTGTCCCAGCTCCTGCAGAAGGGGGGAGATTTCATCCAGAACCTCCTGCTCGGCGGTGTAGAAGGCGTCCTCGGTGTTGATGGAATGACGGATGGACGCCAGAGTCATCATGGTGCCCAGGTGGCCGCTGGCGGCGTCATACTCGTGAAAAGCCTTGTCTGCCTCCTCAAAGGAAGATGCGTTGGTGAAAGCATCCAGACAGGCCTGGGTCTGGGCTTTGACCTCCTCCAGATTGGGGCGCACATAGGGCATTTGGGAAAACTTCATAAACGTGACCTCCTGTTCTTTTCCTCTATTATACACATCTTACTCCCTGCGGGCAAGGCAAAAGGCAGGGGAAGAAAAAGAAAAGGGAACGGAAGAGCCGTTCCCTTGGATGTTGGATTCGGAATATGGGCGGGGGCTTACAGACCCAGCAGGGCGGTGGCGATGCCGAAGTAGGTGAGCAGCGCCAATGCGTCCACCACGGTGGTAATGAGAGGGGAGGCCATGACCGCCGGGTCAAAGCCGATTTTTTTGGCCAGCAGGGGCAGGCTGCAGCCGATGCACTTGGCCACGGCCA
Organism: uncultured Christensenella sp.; assembly: GCA_964444605.1. Classification (GTDB taxonomy): domain Bacteria; phylum Bacillota; class Clostridia; order Christensenellales; family CAG-138; genus RUG472. The sequence continues at coordinate 3,428 of CAYUHW010000161.1, forward strand.
CGGTAACGGCCAATGTCAAAGACACCACCAGGGAGACCATGAACCCCACTCTGTCCAAAAGAATGAGCTTGACAAAGTTGACCGCCGCCAAGCTGATGCCGCACATGACGGCCACCCGAATCTCCTTCCAGATGACCAGCAGGGCGTCCCTAAACTGAATTTCGTTCAAAGACAGGCCGCGGATGACGGTGACGGAGGACTGACTGCTGGAGTTACCGCCGGTACCCATGAGCATGGGGATGTAGGCGGTGAGCACCACCTGAGCGGCCAGAGCGTGTTCAAAGTGGGTAATAATCAGCCCGGTAAAAGTAGAGGAAATCATAAGCAGCATAAGCCAGGGAATGCGCCGCTTGTAGATATCCCAGACGGAGGTCTTCAGATAGGGCTTGTCGGAAGGGGTCATGGCGGCCATCTTTTCGATGTCCTCCGTGGTCTCCTCTTCCATGACGTCCATGGCGTCGTCAACGGTGACGATACCCACCAGACGGTTTTCCCCGTCCACGACGGGCATGGCGGTCAAGTCGTACTTCTTAAACTTTTCGGCGACGGTTTCCTGATCCTCCATGGTGCTGACGGAAATCAGGTTGGCGTCCATGCGATCGGAAATGAGATCCTCATCCCGGGAGAGAATCAGGGTGCGCAGGGAGATAAGACCGGCCAGGGTTCTGTCCTTGTTGGTGACGAAGCAGTCGTTGATGGTCTCCTTCTCCATGCCCTCCTGGCGGAGGACGCGAATGGCTTCGGAGACGGTCTGGTCGGTGCGCAGCTCCACGAACTCCGTGTTCATGATGCTGCCGGCGCAGTCGTCGGGATATTTGAGCAGCTCGTTGATGAGCTTGCGGGTGTCGGGGTCGGCCTGCTTGAGGATGCGCTTGACCACGTTGGCGGGCATTTCCTCTACCAAGTCTACGGCATCGTCGATGTACAGCTCATCGATAACGGCCTTAAGCTCCGTATCGGAGAAG
>CAYUHW010000162.1:0-4067 GCA_964444605.1 uncultured Christensenella sp.
AGTCACCTTCGGCGACAGCTCCCCTTGAACATCAAGGGGAGCCATGCGGTGCAAGCGGCTTGTATGCTTAAAAGTCACTTTTAAGAATGAGGGGAGCCATGCGGTGCAAGCGGCTTGTGCTTCTAAAAGTTAAGGAAAGCAGAAGCTTCTTATAAAAAGGCTCCCCTTATTGTGTAAGGGGAATTGCGAAGCAAGACTGAGGGGATAAGAAAAGAACAGGGACGGCGTGCCGTCCCATCCACAACCCATCCGCAGGATGGATTTCACATTGCGCAGCAATATTTCACATGGCTTTGCCATATTTCACTTGCGCAAAGCGCAAATTTCACTGCCATAGGCCTCCCGCCCTTTTATCATTTTTCCGAGAATTTTGAGAGAGAAAATCATGGTATAACTTAAGCATAGGAAGCGAACGAAAACAGACCGTTCGCCAAAGAAAGGAGAGAAAATATCTATGGAAAAAAAGAGCTTTGTCCTTTACGGAGACTACCGGGAGCACTTTGCCCTGCTGTCTGCGGAGGAACAGGGGCAGCTGCTTATGGCCATATTTGCCTATGCGGAGGAGGGGACTCAGCCCGACCTTTCCCCCGCCGCCATGATGGCCTTTTCCTTCATCCGCATGCAGTTGGACAGGGACGGGGCCCGCTACGCCGAGACCTGCCAAAAGCGTCAGGAGGCGGGAAAGAAAAGCGGAGAAACAAGACGGAACAAGCGGGAGCAACAGCAGGAAAAGGGAACACTTGTTCCTTTTGTTCAGCAAACGGGAACAAACGGAACTGATACTGAGAATGAAAATGAGAATGATACTGTTACTGAGAGTGTCCCCCCTAAATCCCCCCAGGGGGGACAAAAGCCCCGTCGCCTTTGCTCCGGCGGCTTCTTCCGCACTACACACTGCAAATAGAATTGCAGGATAAAATTGACAAATGGGTACGCTACAAGCAGGAGCGGGGGGAGGGGTACAAATCCCAAGGCCTCATGGCCCTTCTTCGGCAGCTGGAGACCTATGCCGCAGGCTTCACTGCCGCAGGCGAAACAGGCTCCTGCCGTTTTGGAAGAGGGTTTCGCTGAGGGCTTCCTCCTCTTCCCCCCGCAGGGCGGCCAGGGCGGCGCGGACATACACAAGATTCCCCGGGTGGTTGCGGGTGCCCCGCAGAGGCTCGGGGGCCATGTAGGGGCAGTCCGTCTCCAGCACCAGCCGGTCAAGGGGCACCTTCCGGGCCACCTCCTTGAGCTTGCGGGCGTTTTTAAAGGTCAGTACGCCTCCCACGCCGATATACAGCCCCAGATCCAAACACTCCCGCGCCGTCTCATAGCTGCCGGAGAAGCAGTGCATGACCCCCTGCAGGTGCTGTTTATGCCCCCGCAAAATGTCCATGCAGTCCCCGTGGGCGTCCCGCACATGGAGAATCACAGGCAGGTTATGGGCTCCCGCCATGGAAAGCTGGGCGTCCAGATACGCCTTCTGCACCTCTCGTTTGGGATTGTCTTCCCAGTGGTAGTCAAGGCCAATCTCCCCCACGGCCATGATTTTTTCCCGTGACAGAGCCTTTTCCACCTGTTCAAGGGCGTCTGCCCCCACCTTGTCCAGCTCCTCCGGGTGCAGACCCGCCGAGCCGTACACCCAGTCATGCTCTTTTGTGAAGGCCAAAATCTTGGGGATGTCCGCCTCCGTACAGCAGGCCTCCATGACCAGCTCCACCCCCCGGGTGCGGAGGCTTTTGAGCAGGGCGGCACGGTCGGAATCAAAGTCGTGGGAAAGCAAGTGGGCGTGGGTATCAAAAATGCGCATAAAACTCCTTGGATGCATACTCGGCAGAGGGTGAGGCGGGCATAAATGGCCCCCATAAGCGAACAGGGAAGGAGACCCTTCCCTGCTTCCATTCACATATTTGCCTTAGCGGACGGTGCTGCCCTCGGGAAGCTCCGTGTAGGGCCCGATGACGCTGAGGTGCTCGTCCCCGCTGTCGGAGGCGGCCAGAATCATGCCCCGGCTCTCCACGCCGCACATGGTTACGGGCTTCAGGTTGGCCACGATGACCACGGTCTTGCCGATAAGATCCTCGGGCTTGTACCACTTTTTAATGCCGGAGGCAATGGTGCGCTCCTCCTGCCCCACCTTAACGGTGAGCTTCAAAAGTTTCTTGGACTTTTTGACCTCCTCGCAGGCCACAATCCTAGCCAGCCGCAGATCCAGCTTCTCAAAGTCCTCATAGAGAATCTCGGGCTTTATGGGCGCCGTCTCGGGGGCGGGCTTGACCTCTTCCGCAGGCTTTTCTTCTGCGGGAGCAGGCTGCACCTGGGGAAGGATGACCTTGGGGTCAAGGCGGGCAAAGAGGATTTCGGGCTTCTCGCAGACCTTGTTCCCGGAGGGGTACAAACCGAAGGTGTCCAGCGCCTCGTAGTCACGGCAGGAGGTGTTAAGCTGGGCAAGAATCTTCTCGGCGGTCTCGGGCAAGAAGGCGCTCAAAAGGCTGGCGCCCATGGCAATGCCCTCGGTCAGGTTGTAGAGCACCTCCTTAAGGCGCAGCTGCTTTTCGGGATCCTTGGCAAGGGCCCAGGGAGCGGTTTCGTCCACGTACTTGTTGCAGCGCTTGAAGAGGTTGAACAGCTCCGTCATGGCATCGGCCACCCGCAGTTTCTCCATCTTCTCGGTGACCTTTTGGCACTGGGACAGCACGGTCTGCTTGAGGTCTTCGTCTACGTCCTCCACGGCCCCGGTCTTCTCCACCAAGCCGCCAAAGTACTTGTTGCTCATGGCCACAGTGCGGTTAACCAGATTCCCCAGGGTGTTGGCCAAGTCCCCGTTGGTGCGCTCAATGAGCAGTTCCCAGGTGATGGTGCCGTCGTTCTCAAAGGGCATTTCGTGGAGGAGGAAGTAGCGCACGGCGTCTACGCCCAGAACCTTCACCAGCTCCCCTGCATAGAGGACGTTGCCCTTGCTCTTGCTCATCTTGCCCTCGCCCATGAGGAGCCAGGGATGGCCGAAAATCTGCTTGGGCAGGGGCAAATCCAACGCCATGAGGAAGATAGGCCAATAGAGGGTATGGAAGCGGATGATGTCCTTGCCGATAAGGTGCAGGTCCGCAGGCCAGTACCTGTTAAACTCCTCCGTACTCTCCCCGCAGGGCTCGTAGCCGATGTTGGTGATGTAGTTGGTCAAAGCATCCAGCCACACATAGACCACGTGCTTGGGGTCAAAGTCCACGGGAATGCCCCACTTGAAGGTGGAGCGGGACACGCACAGATCCTGCAGGCCGGGGAGGAGGAAGTTGTTCATCATCTCGTTCTTCCGGCTCTCGGGCTGGATGAAGTCGGGATGGGTGTTGATGTAGTCGATGAGGCGGGGGGCGTACTTGCTCATCTTGAAGAAGTAGGCCTCCTCCTTGGCGGGCTCCACGGCGCCGCCGCAGTCGGGACAGCGGCCGTTGACAAGCTGAGAGGCGGTGAAGAAGGACTCGCAGGGCTTGCAGTACATGCCCTCGTAGGCGCCCTTGTAGATGTCCCCCTGCTCATAGAAGCGGCGGAACATCTGCTGCACCTTCCGCTCGTGGTGCTTGTCCGTGGTGCGGACAAACTTGTCGTAGGAGGTGTTCATCAGATCCCAGTTGCTCTTGATGGCACCGGCAATGCGGTCCACATGCTCCTGAGGGGTCTCCCCTGCCTTCTGGGCCTTCTCTTCAATCTTCTGGCCGTGCTCGTCGGTGCCGGTCTGGAAGACTACGTCATAGCCCTGATAGCGCTTGAAGCGGGCAATGGCATCCGCCAGCACAATCTCGTAGGTGTTGCCGATGTGGGGCTCCGCAGAGGCGTAGGCGATGGCGGTGGTAATAAAATAGGGTTTCTTTTCCATGATTTTGTTCTCTCCCGTAAAAAAGCCCCTTGGGGCTTCCTTCCCTGTATCGTATTTATTTATTGTAGCAACCGGGGCATTTTTTGTCAACGGGAAAAAGCCGAAGCGGAGAAATCCATCCTGCGGATGGGACGGCGTGCCGTCCCTTTTGTTTGCTTATCCCGTAAAAAAGCCCCTTGGGGCTTCCTTCCCTGTATCGTATTTATTTATTGTA
>CAYUHW010000162.1:4167-4352 GCA_964444605.1 uncultured Christensenella sp.
GAGAAATCCATCCTGCGGATGGGACGGCGTGCCGTCCCTTTTGTTTGCTTATCCCCTCAGTCTTGCTTCGCTTACGCTTCGCCATCCAGCTCCCCTTAAACATTAAGGGGAGCCTTTTGTAATAAGAAACTTTTTTCCTTAGCTTTTAAGTACGAGAAAGACTTATAGCGCATGGCTCCCCTTGG
>CAYUHW010000163.1:0-4350 GCA_964444605.1 uncultured Christensenella sp.
CTCTATGACGCAGGGAATCTCCTTCATGCCCAGCAGCAGGCAGGCCCGCAAGCGGCGCTCTCCGCTGATAAGCTGGTAGCTGTCCCCCTGCTGCCGGACGGTGAGGGGCTGAATGAGCCCCACCTGGGCAATGGACACCATAAGCTCCTTGAGCTTGTCCTCCTCAAAGATGCGGCGGGGCTGGTGGGGGTTGGGCACAATGCGCTCGGTTGGAACGAGCAAAAGGTTCCTTGTCATGTCCCGCTTCAGGGGAATCAGGGAAGATCCCTGTGAAAACGAATAATTCTGCATACTTTCTTCCTCCTGCCCCTACCATAGCCATTTTTTCACAGAAAGGGAAGGGCTTCGGCAAAGGTAGAAGAAAAACGACTTAAAAATCCATGAAATTGCCCCGTTGCATTTTACAGGGTCTGTGCTATAATGAGGATGAAGTTTTATAGGAGGTAGCGAACATGGCTTTTAAGATCACCGATGATTGCATCGCCTGCGGTGCTTGCGCTGCTGAGTGCCCCGTTGGTGCCATTAACGAGGGCGATGGCAAGTACGAAATCGACGAGTCCGCCTGCATCGAGTGCGGCAACTGCGCCAATGTGTGCCCCGTGGGTGCGCCTGTTGCGGAGTAACAAACTTTACGGCAAAAAAGCGGCGGTCTCCGCCGTTTTTTTGTGCCCTGGGGCAAGATAAAAAAGCGAGGGCGCAGGGGGCGGGGGTCAGAACGGCTCCGCCGTTCTCTTTGGGCTTTGCCCAAAGGGCTGCCGTAGGCAGCCTGACCCCCGCCCCCCAAAAAACTTTTTCTCCCCCGCATTTTCCCGCAACCCCTTCCCCTCTTCCGTGGTATTATAGATAAAGACACCAGAAAGGAGAACCCCCCTTATGAAAAAACCACCCCTCGTCTCCCTGCTTTCCGCCCTGCTGGTTTTGTGCCTGCTGACGGGCTGCGGGGCAAAAAGCGCCGAATCTGCGGCCTACGCCGAGTTGAAAACGGAAAGCGCCGCCCAAGATGTAAACACCTCCGCCGCCATGGACGCCGAAGAGTTTGAGATGGATCCCGGAAGCGGAGGCGTAGGCCTTGTGGGCAATGTGATTGGACGGAAGATTATCAAAAATGCCGATCTTTCCGTGGAGACCCGGGACTTTGACGGCTTTACCTCCACCCTGAACGCCATCGTCGGGGAGCTGGGGGGCTATGTTCAGTCTTCCTCTCAGGGCGCTAACCGCCGCACCAATTTACGGTATGCGGACATGACCCTGCGCATTCCCGCCGAAAAGCTGGAGACCTTCATCTCCCGCACGGAGGGTGCGGCCACGGTGACCTATCGGAACATCTATACCGACGATGTGACCATGTCCTATGTGGACACGGAGAGCCATCTCAAGGCCCTGCGCACGGAGCAGGACGCCCTCCTTGCCCTGCTGGAGAAGGCGGAGAGCGTGGAGGATTTGATTACCATCCAGAGCCGCCTGTCCGAGGTGCGGTATGAGATTGAAAGCTACGAGTCCCGCCTGCGCACCTTTGACGATCAGATTGACTACTCCACCGTATACCTGAATCTGAAGGAGGTAGAGCGGGAGAGCCAGGTGACCCCGGAGACCGCAGGGGAGGAAATTTCCCGCCGCCTCAGCGAAAACTGGCAGGATCTTGGGGAGTGGCTCCGCCGCTTCGGCATCGACTTTGTGTCCAACCTGCCCTATATTCTCATTGTGGTGGTGCCCATGGGCATTGCGGTGCTGGTGATTGTGCTGATTGCCAAGAGCTACCGCCGCCGCCACCCCAAGCGGAATTTGATCATCACCGCTACCGAAAAGAAAGCCGAAGAAAAGGCTGAAGAGAAGGAAGAAAAGTAACTAAATCCGGCAACGCAAAAAGCCCCTTTCGGGGCTTTTCTTTTTTTGTAAACGGAAGCGGAGGGGTCAGTTGCTTTTTTCGGCATGCACCCTATATACCGTTGTCTGCTTATAGGTTTCCCCCGGGCGCAGGACCACGGAGGGGAATTGGGGGAAATCGGGGGAGCAGGGGTAGTGCTGGGTCTCCAGGCAAAAGCCCCCGTGGCGGGGATAGCGCACGCCTCCCTTGCCAAAGGGCGCCGTATCTTCGTCCACATAGTTTCCCGTGTACAGATGCACCGCCGGCTGGGTGGTAAAGGCCTCTAAGCAAAGGCCGCTTTCGTCCCCCTTGGCCTCTGCAAATTTATACAAGGCTCCCCCTTCGGGGAGAGCAAAGCTGTGGTCATAGCCTCGGCACAAAATAAGCTGGGGATCGCCGGAAAAGAGATCCTGCCCGATTTGTTTCCCGCTTCTAAAGTCCATGACCGTATTTTCTACGGGCAAAAGCCTTCCCGTGGGCAAAGTTCCCTCCTTGCCCTCGGCAAACGCCTCCGCCAGAAGGGTCAGCCTGTGCTTTAAAACGTCTCCCCTGCCGTTGAGATTGAAGTAGGAGTGGTTGGTGAAGTTTAAGATGGTGTCCTCGTCCGTCTGCGCTTCATACTCCAGCACAGCCCGTTGTCTTCCGTCAAGCTGCAGCGCACCTGACACAAAAGGGTTCCCGGGAAGCCTTCCTCCCCCTTGGGGCTTGTGCGGCGGAAGACAAGGGTCTCCCCCTCCACGGCGGCGGAGAAGATTTTGCGGCCGAAGACCCCGTGCAGGTGGTTTTCTCCGTCGTTCTGCTCCAGAGTATATTCCTGCCCGTTTAAGGTGAACCTTCCCCCCTGCAGGCGGTTGGCGTAGCGTCCCACAAAGGCGCCGAACCAGCAGGAGCCCTGTTCATACCCCTGTATATCGTCATAGCCCAGCACCACGTCCGTAAGGCGGCCATGGGCATCCGGCACCAAAAGGCTCTGCACCGTACAGCCGTAGTTTAAGATGCCGGCCTGCATGCCGCTGTCGTTTTTCAAAATCCAGCGGGTCACCGCCTGTCCCCGGGCTGTGGTGCCGAAGGGTTCGGAGTAAATGTGGGTCATGGGAAATCTCCTTTTCCTTTTTGTGATGCTTTCATTATACTATGGGGCAAAAGCAGGCGCAAGAGCCTCCCCTTTGCCTGCGGCAGTGAAATCCGTCTTCGACGGGTGAAATCTGTCCTTCGGACAGGTTTAGGTTGGGACGCTTTGCATCCCTTTTATATTCTTATCCCCTCAGTCTTGCTTTGCTTACGCTACGCAATCCAGCTCCCCTTACCCAATAAGGGGAGCCTTGCGTTATAAAGGAGTTTTCGCCGTACTCAGCTTTGTTCCTTCTGAGGGAGAGAACGAACCTTTCCCGATATTCAGCTTTTAACCTTGTAAACTGCTTTACAGGCACTTGGCTTCAGGCTGAAAAAACCGGCTCATCCTTGCAAGGGGAGCCGGTCTTCACTCTGTTTTATTGGAATCAGTCCTCGTAATACCCGGGGAGGTTGGTGTAGCCGAAGGACAGGCCGTCGGGCATGAGACGGAGCCAAGAGGCTTCGGAGCCCTTCTTATCGTTGTTGGCCACCTTGTTGAGCATCTTGCCCATGAAAATCATGCAGGTGGACACGCCGCCGTCCAGATTATAGGCCATGGTGCAGCCCTCCTCCACAAACAGCTCCGCAAACTGCACCAGATTCAGTCCTCGGCTGTATTCGTCCTGCCGTCCGTCCACGGCGATGGCCACAAAGTGTCCGGGGGCAATCTGGCCGATGCCGCAGCGGGGGTTCTTCATGGTCACGGTGGAAGCGTCCTTGTGAATCTGTCCGTCCTTGACCAGGTTGGGGCCGATGAAGAAGGAGTAGGTGTTCTCAATTCCGCTTTCCAGAATCTGCTGGGCGGTGTAAGCGCTCTTGGGCAGTACTTCCAGGGACAAGGTGTCGCTATGGAAGGCCAAAACGTCCTTGGCCCGATTGGTGCTGTAAATCTTCCCGTTGCGGATGAGCACCCCCTTCTTTTCCTTTTCCGCATGGATGATGTTGTCCCCGGTGAACCAGAGCACGGAGCGATAGCGCTTGGCCATGTCCTGGGCCGACCCCTCCTCCTTGCCGGTCTTCTTGGCAGAGGGGAAGGTGGGACGGAAGGAGTCAAAGTCCCGCATATAGATGTGGGCCACAAAGTACACCACGGGCTGATCGTTGCGCACGTCCTCCCGCCGCTGAATCTCCACGGCCAGAATATCGCTGCGGTAAATCCACTCGCCGTTCTCATCGTCGTCCTTTTCCACCACTTCCGTTCGTCCGTCGTTAAGGAAGTGCAAATCAAACTCCGTCAGCTCCTTCTCCTCCGCAGGTTCAGGGGCGGGCGTTTCGGTGGGCTCGGGAGCAGGTTCCTCCGTAGGCTCGGGCGTGGGCGTTTCCGTAGGCTCGGGAGTAGGGTCCTCCGTAGGCTCGGGGGTGGGGGCCTTGGT
>CAYUHW010000164.1:0-4292 GCA_964444605.1 uncultured Christensenella sp.
CCCTCAATGAGCCCGGGAATATCCGCCAGCACAAAGCTGTTGCCCTTGTGGGAGGCTACGCCCAAATTGGGGGTCAGGGTGGTAAAGTGGTAGGCAGCAATCTTGGGGCGGGCCGCCGTCAGCACGGCAAGGATGGAACTCTTGCCTACGGAGGGCAAGCCGATAAGCCCTGCATCCGCAATGGTCTTCAGCTCCAGCTCCACTTCCCGCTCCTCGGCCTTTACGCCGTTTTGGGCAAACTCAGGCGCCTGACGTGTGGGCGTAGCAAAGCGGGCATTGCCCTTGCCGCCCTTGCCGCCCTTGAGAACGATGCGCTCCCGATTGGGCTCGGACATATCCGCCACAATGGCGCCCGTTTCCACATCCCGCACAATGGTGCCCACGGGCACGGAGAGAATCAGATCCTCCCCATCCTTCCCCCGCTGCATGCGGGCTTTTCCGTTCTCCCCGTTCTGGGCACGGTAAAAGCGCTGATAGCGGTACTCCAGCAGGGTGTTTTTTCCCGGATCGGCACGGAAGATAAGATTGCCCCCGTTGCCGCCGTCGCCCCCGGAGGGACCGCCCTTCATAACAAACTTTTCTCTGTGGAAAGCGGCGCAGCCGTCTCCGCCGCTGCCCGCCCGAATAACAATGCGTACTTTATCTAAAAAATTCATAGGGTTTCTTCCGTTTTCTCCTTCTTGTTATAATGCAGGCACAGCCCGTTTAAGGGGCATTGAGCACACTTGGGTCTTTGGGAAGCGCACACCTGCCGCCCGTGATAGATGAGCCAGTGGTGGGCGTCCGTCCAGTCCTCTTGGGGGATGTTCTCCATAAGCTGTTTTTCCGTCTTATCCACGGTAGCGGCCTCCGCCAGGCCAATGCGGTTGCTCACCCGAAACACATGGGTATCTACGGCAATGGCGGGAATATGGAAGGCGTTGCTCACCACCACATTGGCGGTCTTGCGCCCCACGCCGGGGAGTTCCGTCAACACATCCCGATCCGCAGGCACTTCCCCGCCGAATCTGTCCACCAGAATTTGGGAGGTTTCCAGTATATGCTTCCCCTTCATGCGATAAAAGCCGCAGCTATGGATATATCCGCACAGCTCCTCTTCCGTGAGGGTACACATCTGCTCGGGCGTATTGGCACGGGCAAAGAGAACTTCCGTCACCCGATTGACCATCTTGTCCGTACACTGGGCCGAAAGCATGGTAGCCACCAAAAGCTCATAGGGCGTGGTAAAACGCAGGGCAGGCCCCGCCCCAGGATAGGTCGCTTTCAGTATGGCCAGCGCCTGTTGACGCTCCGTTTTCCCCAGCATCGGCTATGCCCCCTCATTGTCAGATACTGTATTATATCCCGCCAAAACCCCTGCCGTCAATGGACGGGCGTGAACTCTTTTTAAATTTACAAAAGAGAATATTTTGACAGACGGCGGACATCGTGCTATCATAGCCCCCATGGAACGCATGAAATATTCTTTGTTAATGTTGTTGGGGGCTTTGATTTGGGGGCTTGCCTTCGCCTTTCAGAGCAAGGCCATGACCTTGGGGATGCTCCCCTACGCTTACTCCGCCGTGCGTATGGGTTTGGCGGGGCTATGTTTGCTGCCCATTGTGCTGTGGAAAAAGGACGTTACTTTGCCCAAGGAAAAAAAGGAGCGGGGTCGGCTACTGAAGGTGTCCGCCGTGCTGGGGCTTATGCTGGCCATTGCCACCAATCTCCAGCAGTTGGGACTCCAGTATACTACCGCCGCCAAAAGCGCCTTCACCACCGCTTTGTATTTGCTCTTTGTCCCCGTGGCCGGGCTGTTTTTTGGGCATAAAATGCGCCCTCTCCAGTGGATTGGGCTGGCGGTCTCCCTTGCGGGGCTTTACTTTCTTTCGCTGAAGCCGGGAGACTTTACCTTTGAAAAGGGGGACTTGCTCACCTTGTGCTGTGCCGTTGCTTTCACCGTGCAGATTCTTATGATCGACAAGCTGGCGGCGGAATATCACCCCTTGACCCTGTGCTGTCTGGAGTTTCTCTTTGCCACGGTATACACCCTGATCCCCATGGGGCTTTTTGAGGGGTTCAACCTGACGGGCACGTTGGAAAGCTGGTACTGCATTCTCTATGCAGGGGCGCTGTCGGGAAGTGTGGCCTACTGCATCCAAATCATCGGGCAAAAGCACCTGCCCCCTGCCTTGTCCTCCCTGCTTATGAGTTTTGAAAGCGTCTTTGGTGCCTTGGGCGGGGCTTTGATTCTCCATCAAAACCTTTCCTTTAGAGAACTGCTGGGCTGCGGCCTTATGTTTGCCGCCGTGATTCTCTCCCAGCTTCCTGCAGGGAAAAAGGAAGCAAGCCTCTGACCCTGCAAATAATATTATAAGAAAAAGGACTCTTGCGAGTCCTTTTTTTCGTACATGTCTTTATACCTGACGGCCCAAGCGGAAGGCTTTTTTGTTCAGCTCCAGGAACTTGGGGGGCACGGTTTCCTCCAGGGCCTCCATCCATTCCTCCTCGGAGATGTCCATGTTCCGGCTGAGAACACCTACCAGCACCACGTTGACGGCCTTGGGAGAGCCCGCCTCCAGAGCAAGCTGCAAAGCGTCGATGGCCGTTACCTTTGCCTTCTCCTCCATCTTTTTCACCAGCCCTTCAGGATACTTCATGGCGCCGGTGATTACGGGCATGGGAAGGGTCTCCTGCACATTGGTAATCAAAGTGCCGCCCTCCTTAAGATAAGGAAGGAATCTGGCAGCCTCCAGCTTTTCAAAGGAAAGAATGCAGTCCGCTTCCCCCACGTCTACCAGGGGGGAATAGACCTTTTCTCCGTATTTAACATAAGTAACCACACTGCCGCCCCGCTGGGACATGCCGTGCACCTCGGAAAGTTTTACATCATAGCCCTTGCGAATCAGGGCATTGCCGATAATGCGGGAAGCAAGGAGGGTTCCCTGTCCGCCTACGCCGACGATCATAATGGCTTTGGTTTCCATATTGAATCTCCTTTCTTATGCCTCAATGGCATCAAAGCGGCAGAGCTGGCTGCAGAGGCCGCAGCCTACGCACAAGGTGGGATCGATGCGTGCCTTGCCGTCAAAGACAAGAGCCGGACAGCCAATCTGCATGCAGGCCTTACAGGAGCGGCACTTGTCGGCATCGATATGCAGGGGCGGATTGTGCTTGACCCACTTGAGCAAGGCGCAGGGACGGCGGACGATGATAACGGAGGGCGCCTTGGCGGCCAGTTCCTCACGGATGGCGGCCTCCAGTCCCTTCAGATCCTGAGGATCCTGCACCCGCACCCGCTCAATGCCGCAGGCCTTTACGATGGCTTCGGCAGAAAGCTGTGCCGTAGGCCGGTTCTTCAGGGTCATGCCCGTCAGGGGGTTCTGCTGATGGCCGGTCATGCCGGTAATGGAGTTATCCAGAATCAGCACCAGACCAAAGCTCTGATTGAAGACCAGATTCACAAGCCCCGTCATGCCGCTGTGCATGAAGGTGGAATCGCCGATAACCGCCACGGCCTGCTGTTTTTCCTCGGGACGCACCTTGTTCAGCCCATGAAGAACGCCTATGGAAGCACCCATGCAGATGGTGGTGTCAATGGCGCTTAAGGGCGCATTTGCACCCAGGGTATAACAGCCGATATCTCCGGAGACAAAGACCTTCAGCTTTTTGAGCACATGGAAGGTGCCTCTGTGGGGACAGCCGGGGCAAAGCACGGGAGGACGGACGGGAAGAGCTTCCTCCAGCTTTTCAGACTTAGGAGCGTCTATACCGAAGGCGGCACGGATGCGGCTCTGAGAGTATTCTCCCAACAGGCCAAGTTCTGCCTTGCCTAAATCCACACGCACGCCCATGGCACGAAGCTGCTCCTCCATAACAGGCTCCAGCTCCTCCACCACGGCCAGCTTCTCCACCTTTTTGGCAAAGGCGGCCATGCGCTCAAGGGGCAGAGGGTTCACCATGCCGATTTTCAGAACGCTGGCCTCGGGCATGGCTTCCTTTACGTACTGATAGCTGATGCCGGAGGTGATGATGCCCCACGGGCCGCTGCCCATCTCTTCCTTTATAAGGTCGGAACCTTCGTTCCAGGTGCGCAGAGCCTCGGTTCTCTCCTCCACCCGAACGTGGGCGGGAATGGCGTTTCCGGGGGTCATCACGAACTTCTTGGGATTCTTTTCGTAGGGACGCAAAGGCCGCTCCTCCCGCTCGCAAAGCTCCACAAGGCTCTGGGAGTGGGCTACACGGGTGCAGGTACGAAGAAGCACGGGGGTATCAAACTCTTCAGACAAAGCAAAGGCCAGCTTGGTATACTC
>CAYUHW010000165.1:0-4278 GCA_964444605.1 uncultured Christensenella sp.
GTTAAAAGCAAGAAAAAAGGGACGGAGTATCCGTCCCTACATCAACCTGCCTGAAAGGCAGATTTCACATTGCGAAGCAATATTTCACATGGCTTTGCCATATCTCACTGCCGCAGGCGATTTCACCCACGCAAGGCGTAGCATCACGTTTCCCCATTGTCCGTTTCCCCTTCCTCGGGGGGAGAGGTGGGCTTGGGGGTCTCCTTGGGCGAGGGGCTGGGGGTGGCCTTGGTGCCTACCTCCGTTACCTGCTCAATCTTATCGTAGACGGCGGTGTAGTCATAGACCAGGGTCTTGTTCCCGTTTTCAATGCGGTAGACCTTAATCTCCCAGGTGGAGCCGTCATAGGCCTTTTGGATGACTTCGGCGTAGTCCGTGGTCTCCTTTTTGTTGGGCTTGGTGGTGGGGTTCACGGCGGGATCCTCTTCCACGCAGGTGTTCTCCACCTTGTATTCCACTCCGGGCTCTTCGGGGCCGTAGACCTCCACGTGGATGGTCTTCTTGTGGCTGGAGGAGGAGCACTTGGTGATATATACGAAGACGTACAGGGTGCCGCTCTTGTTGTTCTTGAACTTAAAGTCAATGGAGCCGTAGTTCACCGTGGCGTCCATGCCCTCGTCCACATAGTCGGAGGGGAGGGAGTGCTCCTTGTGATAGGTAATGTCCACCCCGCAGCGCAAGAGGGCGTTGAACATGGTGGTGCTGACCTGGCACACGCCGCCTCCGGGCTCGGCACGGTGACTGCCCCGATACACGGCCGGGGCCAGCGCCCAGCCCTTTTTCTCACTGCGCTCTCCCGTGGTCCTGTTGAAGCTGAAGCTTTCTCCGGGGGCCAGTTCAATAATGTTCATAAGCCCGGTGGCCTTGCTGATGTTGGTGTCCCGGTTCTGACGGCGGGTAAGCTCCTCCTCGGTGGTGGAGCCTCCGGACTTGGTGAAGTAGTAGTCCGTGGAGAAGTCCGCCAGCTTGGTGGTCTGCTTCTTCAGCATCTCCACGGTGACGGCGGGCTTGGAGACGGTGATCTCCGGGGTCAGGGTGGTCTGCAGGGTGCCGGAGGACAGGGCGGAGGCAATCTGGGGCAGGAGGCTGTCGTAGTTCAACTGCATGCCGTCGCTGCCTTCCGTATACTTAAACTCGGGCCGGGTATAGTCCTTGTAGCCGGAGGTTTTGTCCCCCACGGAGTAGCTGTCCTTTTCAACGGTCACCACGGCGTTGGTGGCGTGGCCGGGCAATTGGTCGTTGAGGGCGTAAAGGGAAGAAAGGAGGGTCTGCTCGTCGTAGAACAGGGGGGCGGTGACGCTGCCTCCTGCCATGGCGGCGGACAGGGCGGCGTCCAAATCATAGGCGGCGCCCAGCTCCTGACGGGTGAGGGTGTGGGTAAAGGCATCGGTCTCAAGGGTGATGGCGATGCCGTTGAGGGTCAAATCCAACTGCTGGGACAGGGAGGTGCGGGCCTCGGCCACGGTCTTCCCCCCTACGGAAATGCCGTTGACGGAGGCATTGGCGGGGAGGACGTCCGTATCCTCCACGGGGGCCCCGGGCTCAAAGGAGGGGACGGGGGCAGAGGAGGCGTTGGGGGAGGGCTGAGAAAGATCCAGGGAGTCCTGTTGGTTCTTTCCGATGAGGAACATAATGGACCAGACCAGAGCCCCGATGGCGGCCAGCAAAAACAGCAAGGACGCCAACAGCACCCGCTGCTGCTTCTGACGGGCTTTCTTCTTGGCGGCGGCACGGCGCTTGGCCGCACGGCGTGCCTTCTCCTCCTCGCTGAGGGGGGGCTTTGAAGAGGAAGATTTCCCCGATGTCCCCTTGGCGCCACTCTTAGAGGGGCTTTTTTTGGAGGCGGAGGCGGTATTCTCCCGCTTGGCCTTGATATTTGTATATTGCAGATCCTGAGACTGCTTGTCGGAAGTCGATTTTTTCGTATACATACTTGCATTTTACACGGTTTCCGTCTTCAGGTCAACCGTGTAAGAAAAAATTCACAGGATAAAATACCCTTCGGCGGATTTCGTTGCGCTTGCGGGGCAAATGTAGTATACTGTAAACGTGGGCACAAGAGCCCAAGGAGGTACACAGCATGTTCCATATCGTATTGGTGGAGCCGGAGATCCCCCAGAACACCGGCAACATTTCCCGCACCTGCGCCGTCACCGGGTCGGCCCTGCATTTGGTGCGCCCTCTGGGCTTCTCCGTAGACGACCGTCAGCTTAAGCGGGCGGGGCTGGACTACTGGCACAGTTTGACCCTCTTTTACCACGACAGTCTGGAGGAGGTGCTTTCCCTGTATCCAGACGCCCGCTTCTTTTACACCTCCACCCACGCCTCCCGCTGCTACAGCGATGCGGAGTATCGGGACGGGGATTTTCTGGTCTTCGGCAAGGAGACGGCGGGGCTGGGGCAAAAAGTGCTCTCGGAGCATGCCGAGGAGACCATCCGCATCCCCATGGGGAAGGACCAGCGCTCCCTGAATTTGAGCAATGCGGCGGCCATTGTCCTCTATGAAGCCCTGCGGCAAAATTCTTTTTTGGGATTATCATAAAAAAGCTTGCTTTTTCCGCATTGCTGTGCTAAGATAGTTCCGTTCGATTTCTGCAAAGGAGGTGGACTTGGATGGGTAAGTTTTGTGAAGTCTGCAACAAGGGTGTCATGTCCGGCAACCTGGTGAGCCACTCTAAGCGTAGGACCAAGCGCAGCTGGGCGCCCAATGTACAGCGGGTTCATGTAATCGTCGACGGGAAGACCCAGGCGATGAACGTGTGCACGCGGTGCCTCCGTTCCGGCAAGGTCGTTCGCAGCATCTGAGTTACTTGGCTAAAAGCCATGAGCCGCTCTTACAAAAGAGTGGCTTTTTTTCTATCATCTTGGGGAGATACAGCCATGCGCATTACAAGCAGAACCAACGAGCGGATCAAGGCCGCCCGGGGGTTGAAGGAGAGCAAGTACCGCCGGGAGCGGGGAGTACACTTTATTGAAGGGGACAAGCTGGTCAAGGAGGCTTTAACCTCGGGGATGCAGGTAAAGACCCTCTTTTACCGGGAGGGCACGGAGCCCCCTGCAGGGGCGGAGGAGACGGTGGAGGTTACCGAAGCCGTGCTGGAAGCCTTGTGCCAGGGGACGCCCCAAAACCTGTGCGCCGAGGTGAGCACCCCGGATACCACCCCGCCCAAAGAATACACGGGGCTGGTGGCGGTGCTGGAGCATCTGCAGGACCCGGGGAACGTGGGCACCATTCTGCGCACGGCGGACGCACTGGGGATTTCGGCTGTCCTTCTGTCCCCCCAATGCGCCGACCCCTTTTCCCCCAAGGCCATGCGGGCGTCCATGGGCTCGGCTTACCATGTCCCCGTGTATGTGGGGGAGGTGCCTGAGGAGCTGAAGCGGATGCAGAAGCAGGGGTATACCTGCCTGTGCGGGCACTTAAAGGGGGCTGAGAAGCTGCCTGAGAGGACGGAGAAGACGGCCCTGGTCATCGGCAACGAGGGGCAGGGGGTCACGGAGGAGACGGCCCGACTGTGCACCTTGTACCGTCTGCCCATGAAGGGGCGGGCGGAGAGCCTGAACGCCGCCGTCTTTGCGGCGCTGATGCTGTACGAATTAAGTAAATGAAATCCGTCTTTGACGGATGAAATCTGCCTTTGGGGCAGGTTTAGGAAGGGATGCTATGCATCCCTTTTTTGTGTGGCGGCAGAAGCTGCTTATCTTGCTAAAAGCAAATGCGAACGCAAGCCCCCTTCTATAAAATTCGCCTTGAACATCAAGGGGAATTGCCAAGCAATTCGCCCCGAACATCAAGAGGGGCCGGATTGCGTAGCGTAAGCGAAGCAAGACTGAGGGGATAAGCGAATAACAGGGACGCAGGGCGTCCCATCCATAACCTGTCTGCAGTGCAGATTTCCTGCCGAAGGCACAGGGGAGGCTTTTGAAGTGCGCAAAACGCTTTTCCCGCTATAAAAAAAGGGATGCAGAGCATCCCTTCATTATCCTGCCCAAAGGGCAGATTTCACATTGCGAAGCAATATTTCACATGGCAAAGCCATATTTCACCCGCACGCAGTGCGGATTTCACTCCTTAGAGCTGGGGGCCGGCGGCTACCAGAGCCTTGCCCTCGTCGGTATCTTCGTACTTGACGAAGTTCTTGATGAACCGAGCGGAGAGGTCCTTGGCCTTCTCTTCCCAAACGGAAGCGTCGGCATAGGTGTCTCTGGGATCCAGAATGGCGGGGTCAACGCCGGGAAGCTGGGTGGGTACTTCGAAGTTGAAGTAAGGAATCATCT
>CAYUHW010000166.1:0-4260 GCA_964444605.1 uncultured Christensenella sp.
GTGTTGGGGTTGGTCTTGCCGTAGTCCTTACCCGCTTCACCGAACATAACACGGTTGCAAAGGTCAGCCAGCGTAGCCGCCGCATCGCCGCCCCCAAACTGGCAGGCACCGCGGAAGCAGCTGAAAGTACCGGCATCCTCGGCAACGGAGCCAATCAGGTATTCGTATTCGTCGCCCATAACGCCGCCGGAGAAAAATGCATATTCATGGGCATTGGCATAGGTATCGGTAATGTAAGTAGAACCGGCCGTGGATGCAAGAGAATTGTAAGCGATGAACACACGGACATTGGGATGCTCGGTCAAAACACCGGAAACAACGCCTCGGTTGTCGCTCATGGACATCTGGGTGCTGCAGGCGTCATAGTCGGAAACACGGGAAGCAACCATCTCGCAGTAAACGGGGTTCTCCACCTTGTTGTCTTCGTCCACGGCTTCGCCCATCAGGTTGACGTACTCGCCGCTCTTGTTCTTCAGGTACGGCTCCAGAATCATGGCTTCGCCCCGGCAGCGGGTGACGGCATCCTCGCTCAGGGTGGAACTGAGGAAGTGGACTTCCCAATCGCCGTCGGGATCCATGTTTTCTTCAATCCAGGTCTTGGCAATGGAAGCTACATACATGCCGACCATGAACTCGTCGTCGGAGCAAACCGCATCGTACGCATCCTTGCTGATTGTGCCTGTGCCGCCGGAAATGACAACCTTGATGCCCTGCTCACGGGCCTTGATTAAGCTATCTTCCAAAGTGGAGATCTCGCAGGGCAGGATGACCAGCATCTCAGCCTGCAGCAGGATGAAGTTTTCCACCTGAGAGCGCTGGGCGGCGGAAGAATCGTCGGCGGAGACGACCTGCACGTCGTAGCCCAGAGGCTCGAACATTTCAATCAGAGCCTCTTCCTGCAGTACGGAGATGGAGCTGGACTTGTTCTGCATGCAAACGCCAATGATCTTGGAGCCCTCTTCTCCGGTTTTGGCACCGCAACCTGCGAAGCAGCCGATTACCAGAATCAGAGCCAGCATAAAACCAACAAACTTTTTCATTACGGTTTCCCCCTCGTAAGTATTCACAATGCAAAGAACGGCAAAATGCGGTCTTTTTCATGTTGTACAAGCATTCTACCATTGCCAATCTCCGAAAAACACCCGCTTTCGCCAAGTGGTTATGCGACTATTTTGATGACTTATCTCTTCAATGGCCTTACTCCTTCCGAATTAACCCCGTTGACATGGGGCAAACGCCCGATTATAATGGTGTATATCCTGAAAAAACCATAAACGGGCATATCTTTGTTAATCCGATTTTTTGACATGGAGGGGTTGCATGGATCTTGAGCGGCTTTCGGAATTTCTTGCCGTGGCAAAGCATGGAAGCATAAAAAAAGCAGCATTGAAATTGGGTATTTCCAACGCTACTTTAAGCGCACGGCTTATTCGCTTTGAGGAACACTTGGGAACGCCTCTGTTCATACGCAAGGCAAACGCCATGCTTCTTACTCCTGCCGGAGAGCAGCTTCTGCCCAGCGCCGAAGAGATTTTGTTCAGCTATCATAAACTGAGCGGCGAAATGCATGCCATCCAAGAACATGCGTACCACCAGCTCCGAATTGCCATCAGCGGTGCAACCCTTCCTCTGAATCTGGGGCCGTTTTTGGATCAGTTGAATATCAGCTATCCCGGTATTCACATTGAGATACTGGACGACAGCCATTACGGCATTGCGGAAGGGCTGCAATCCGGTGCCGTGGATATTTATTTTGCCCCGGTTTTGCCGGATTTTGCGCCCAAGGGAATCGCAAAGGTTCCCGTATCCGCTTCAGGCCAATATGTCATCCTTCCCCGCAGCCACCGGCTGGCAGACCGCACCATGGTATCCATTCGGGAACTGGACGGCGAGCGGTTTATTCTCTATCCCAGAACGGCAGAACCTGCCAATCGGGATTTTCAGCTTCGGAATTTGCAGGATTCCGGCATTCGGTATACGGTCTATGACAGCGATACGGCAGCCGTCTTTTATAAGCTGCTGGTCCCTGTGGGAAAGGGGATTCTTCTGCGGCCCATGCCCATGATGAACGTACCGCCCAACGCCGTATGCCTGCCGGTTACAGACCTGCCCCATCAAGCGACCACCTGCTTCTTCTACGACAAAGCAAATCCGAAAGAGGACGTGCTGGCCTTTGCCAAAGACTTCCCCAAATTCTCCAAGGAGGTGTCCGGACGTGAACACAGGACGGCTTTATGAGTTCCTCGTTCTGAGCAAACTGCTGAGCTTCAGCAAGGCGGCGGAAGCACTCTACATTTCTCAAAGCGTTTTGACGCGGCACATTCAGGAATTGGAAAAGGAAATGGGCGTGACGCTTCTCAAGCGCACTACCCACGGAGCCGCCCTGACGGAGGCGGGACGAATGCTTGCAAAGGAAGGGCCGGAACTGCTCAATAAGTGCGACTCTGCCCTGCGCCGCCTTCGTACCCAGAATATGCCTGCAAAGGGAAAAATCAGAATCGGAATCGGGCTGGAGTTTTCCCACTCCAATCACATCCGTTCCTTCATTCAGAGCTTTTTGAACCGCTACCCCGATATCGAACTGCAGTATGACGTGTTTCCCGGGAATACGCCCATGCAAACCGCTCTTGCGTATGATTTGTTTTTTACGCCCTGCACCTATTACGACCTTCCGGATACCGCAACCCGGTTTTTGTCCCGCCGCAACGGTACTTTTGCGGTATTGCCGCCCAGTCACCCGCTGATGGCGCACTCTGCCGTATCCCTTCATCGGCTTATTGGCCAAACCATCATCGTTCCCCATGCACAGGAGCTGTTTGGCCCCTACGCCCAGAACTGGATGCTGGCAGAAAAAGCCACGAAAGGGCAGATTTCCATTATCAAGGTGGATAACTTGGCTACTGCGCTGTTTCTTGTGTCTATGGGAAAGGGCATTTGCATTGCCCCCCGCTATGTGAAAAACATGATTTCCCCCGAAACCTTTATCGTCAGCATCTCCGACCAAAACTGCCGTTTTGATGAATACCTATATTATAATGAAAATAATAACGGAGCGGCGAAACTCTTTTTTGAGGAATACCAAAACACCCTGCGGCAAGAAATCATCCACAGGTGAATTACCGCTGCGCCGCCGAGAAACTCTTAGCCTGCGGAAGCGGTCTCGGGGCGGATAAACCGCTTCCATATTGTGCAAAACTTTTGCTTGGTGCGGCCTTGTACCGAGCTTTTTGCATATACCCCCCTTTTCGTCCAAGAGTCCGCAGACGAAAAAAGGCGGGGAGGAAAGGCTCCCCGCCGCATTTGGGATAAGAATTGTCTGTTTTAAGAGACCGCCGTCAGCTCCAGGGATTCTCCGTGGGGTAGGGCAGGGACTTGGGCCGGTTGTAGGCGATATCCTGCACGCCCAAATACTTGAACACCTCATAGAGGGCCTTGCCGTAGTGGCCGAAGGCCACGGCGCCGTGGTGGGGGTACCGCTTCTGGATGAGCACATGACGGTAGAAGCGTCCCATTTCGGGGATGGCGAAGATGCCGATGCCGCCGAAGGAGCGGGTCTTAACGGGCAGCACTTCTCCCTGCGCGATGTAGGAGCGCAGGGTGCCTTCGCTGTCGCACTGGAGGCGGTAGAAGGTGATGGGGGAGGGAGCGATGTCCCCTTCCAGGGTGCCCCGGGTAAAGTCGGGCTCGCTGCCGGCAGGCTCCAGCAGACGGTGCTGAATGAGCTGGTACTTCACCGCACAGTCGCTGCACATCTTGCAGGAGGGGGTATTGCCGCAGTGGAAGCCCATGAAGGTGTCCTTCAGATTGTAATCGAACTTGCCGGCGATGTCCTCGTCATAGATGTACTTGGGCACAGAGTTGTTGATGTCCAGCAGGGTCACCGCATCGGCGGAGACGCAGGCACCGATGTATTCGGACACGGCGCCGTAGATATCCACCTCGCAGGCTACGGGGATGCCCCGGGAGGCCAGGCGGGAGTTTACATAGCAGGGTTCAAAGCCGAAGGTTTCGGGGAAGGCCGGCCAGCACTTGTCCGCAAAGACCACATAGTCCCGTGCGCCCTTGTGCTCCTCTGCCCAGTCCAGCAATGTCAGCTCAAACTGCGCCATGCGCTCCAGCATATCGGGGTATACCTTTTCGCCCATTTCCTTCTTCATGTCGGCCATGACGTCGGCAATGCGGGCGTCTCCCTTGTGGGCGTTGTAGGCAACCAGCAGGTCAAGCTCGGAGTTCTCCTCAATCTCCACCCCCAGCTCATAC
>CAYUHW010000167.1:0-4251 GCA_964444605.1 uncultured Christensenella sp.
ATTATAATAGAAGGCCAAGATGTCTCCCCGCTCAAAGCCGCCGCCCTTGAGAGACACCACAATGTCCCCCTCGGTGACCGTAGGCGTCATGGAGCTGCCGTAAATCTGCAGTATGGGCATAAGCAGGGTGGCTACCAGCACGGCGGCGGCGGCTACCACCACCAAGGTATACAGGGTACTGCGCAAAGCACGGCCGTAACTGCGGCGGTAGGTTTCCCGCTTATACTCCGCTTCCAACTGAGCCGTAGTAGGCCGCTCAAAAGCGGGTTTGGACTTTTTCATGCCCTATTCTCCCGAGTTCCGCCCAAAAGCAAGGCTTTGAGGGCTTCGTGCTGAGCCAGCACGGCTTCAATCTTGTTGCGGGATTCCTGCCAGTAGCTTTCGGCTTCGGCCTTGGATTTTGCACAGGCGGCTTCGGCCTCTGTTAGCATCTGCCGGCATCTTTGTTCCGTCTCCTCTTCCTTTTCCCGGCACCGAGCCTCCACGCTTTCACTGCGCAGACGCACGTTTTCAAGATACTGATCCGCCGCCTTCTGAGCATTCTCAAAGACGCCATGGATGCGCAAAGCCGCCTCCGCTATGGAACCGGCTTCCTCAAGCTCCAGAGCTCTCCCCTGCAGCTTTTCTTCCAGCTCCCGGACGCGTTCCTGCGCCTTATCCAGCTCCCGGCTCTGCTCCAACAGCATTTGCAGCAGTTCTCCCCGGTTGAGCTTTTTAAGTTCCTTATCGGTCATTAGCCCTCCAGCCGTCTATGCGGAATACATCTTTTTGTATGCATTCTCACCGCGAACTTTTACAAATTGATTATATACGTTTCCACCGAAAATATCAACCGTTATCTTTGTATTTTTTGAAAGATTCCCTTGAACCGTCTTCTATACTATGCAGCACAAAAGTCCTTAGAACCAAATGCGCAAAAGGCAGGCTGCGGCTGAACCGGAACCTGCCTTTTGCAAGGGGGAAACGCTTATAGATCGATATCCTCGGAATTGGTGATGCGGAAGAAAATGAGCAGAGAAACCACCATGGTTACCGTCAGGATGGTAGACAGGGCGGCGGCGGTACCGTAGCCGCCTCGGCTGATTTCCTGGAAGATGGTGACGGTCATGGTCTGGGTTCTGCCGGTGTAGAGCATCAGCGTGGAAGACAGCTCATTGAGGGTGGTAATCCAGCTAAGAATGGCACCGGAGACAACGCCGGGAACCATGACGGGCAGAGTCACCTTGAAGAAGGTGGCCATGGAGCCATAGCCCAAGCTGGCCGAGGCCTCGTCTATGCTGGGACTGATCTGCCGCAGTATGGCCGCCGACGACCTGACCGTGTAGGGCATACGCCGGATTACATAGGAGATAATGATAATGGCCGCAGTGCCGCTGAGTACCAGGGGCTTGCTGTTGTAGCTCATGAGCAGCAGCAGACCGAAGATAGTGCCGGGGATAACGTAGGGGAACATGATGAACACGTCCAGAATCTTGGCCAAAAAGTTGCTTTTGCGAACGGTAAAGTAGGCAAAGAGTGTGCCCAGGGTTACCATAATCACAATGGCCGCAATGCCGAAGGTAAAGGTGTTCTGGATGGACTTCAGGGACTTTGTGAACACGTTGATGTAGTTCATAAAGCTGTACCCCTCGGCCCACATGGTTCCCTTGGTGTTCCTGAAGGAAATAAAGATGATGTAAATCTGAGGCAGGGTGGCCATAAAGGCAATCAGATATACATACAGATGGGCCAGAATGTTGGGAATTCCCTTGAGCTGCTTGGCCTGAGGAGGATTGAGCATGCTCATGGTATAATTCTTGCGGGAGGTAATGTACTTTTGCACCAAGAAGACGATAGCGGCAACCACAATCATAATCATGGCGGCGGCGGAAGCAAAGTAGGCGTTGGAACCCGTTTCGCTGACCCACTCCTGATATACGATAACCGGCATGGTCATGTACCCTTCGCCAATCAAGCGGGGCGTACCGTAGTCTGCAAAGGCACGGAGGAAGACGATGGTGCAGCCGGCCAAAATGGTGGGCAGAATCAGAGGAAGACTGACCTTGAGCACTTTCTTAAGGCCGTGATCCCCCAAGCTCTCTGCCGCTTCGTTCAGGGAGTTGTCCACCTTCTTCAATGCACCCTTGGTATACATATATATGTAGGGAAAGAGTTTGAGCACGAAGACCAGCAGAATGCCCCCAAAGCCGTAGATGCTGGGAATATTGATGCCGATGGACTTCAAAAGCTGGGTGATTTCGCCGCTGCGGCCGAACATGAGAATCCAGCTATATGCCCCCAGGAACGGTGGGGACAGCATGGAAATGACCACGAGAATATTGATGAGCTTATTGCCCTTGATCTTGAACATGGTCATAATATATGCCAGCGGCACGCCGATCAGGGTGACCAGCACCGTTGCGCACAGAACCACCTTCACGCTGTTCCAAAGAGCCTTGGTGTAATAAGGCCGGGAGAAGAACTTAATGAAGTTGTCCAGAGTCAGGGTCACTCCCTCTGCCGTCTGGAAGGAATACACCAGCATTCTGATTACGGGAATAACCAGAAACAGACCGAAGAAAACCAGAGACAGCAGGCCTACAAAAGTCCAAAAATCGAACCGTATGCCTTTTTTATACATTGCTGGATACCCCCTCCATCAGGGTAGTTTCGCTCTTGGCATCAAAGAGATTTACACGGCGGGTGTTGATGCCCAGATACACGGTCTCGCCCGCTTCATGAATGCGCTCTGCACTGCTGGTGTCGGCGGTTACTTCCACATGGGTGCCGATGCCGCAGTCCATAACGTACTGAATATACTTGCCCAAGAAGCGCTTGACCAGAACCTTGGCTTCCATGCCGTGGTCGCTGTCGGTGAAGACAAACTCTTCGGGACGCACATATACCAGCACCTCATCGCTCTTTTCCACAGGCTTTACGGCGGGTACTTCAATAACGAAATCCGTCTGCAGACGAATGACGGCGCTGCCGCCACGGTACTCCAAAACGGTGCCCCGGAAGGGGTTGCTGTGTCCGATGAACTCCGCTACGAAGGTGTTGTAGGGGCGGGAATAAATCTTTTCGGGAATCTCAATCTGCTGGATATCCCCCTTGTTCATAACGGCAATGCGGTCGGAGATAGCCAGTGCTTCCTCCTGATCGTGGGTAACGTACACGGTGGTAATGCCAATCTGCTTCTGTACCTCCCGAATGGCTTCCCGCATCTCAATGCGCAGCTTGGCATCCAGGTTGGACAAAGGCTCGTCCATGAGCAATACCTGAGGCTGCACCACGATGGCTCTGGCCAAGGCCACGCGCTGCTGCTGGCCGCCGGACAGCTTGTCGGGATACCGATCCTTATACTGGGTAATCTGCACGGTTTCCATAATCTCCGCCACCCGCTTGGCAATCTCCGCCTTGGGCAGCTTCTTATTCTTCAGACCATACTCAATGTTCCGATACACGGTCATGTTGGGGAAGATGGCGTAGTTCTGGAAAACCATGCCGAAGTTCCGCTTGTGTACGGGGATGTTGTTGATGATCTTGTCGTCAAAGGCGATGGTGCCGTGCTCCACGGTATTGAAGCCTGCAATCATGCGCAGCAGGGTGGTCTTGCCGCAACCGGATGGCCCCAGCAGGGTGAAAAGTTCTCCGCTCTTAATGTCTGCGGAAAGGTCATGTATGACGATGTTGTCGTCATACTTTTTCATTACATTCTTAATATGAATCGATACTGCCATTGTTGCTCTCCTTCTTGTGTTGCTGCCTTCCTGAGGTTGTTGTGGCAACCCATGTATGGCGGGAACTATTCTCCCCATACATGGAATGCCCGGGAGCATCCGGCTAAGATGCTCCCGTAAGCAAAATGTTTTTAGCCGATGGTGGTGAGGATGTCCTGGAACTTGGTCTTCAGGTCGGAGGACTTCACTTCGGGGTATGCAAGCTGAACGAGGTCAGCAGTAGCAATACGGCCTTCGGTGGTCATGGGCACGTCGGCACGAACGGGACGAACGTTAATCTCTGCTTCCATAGCGGTCTGGCACTCGTGGGAAACCACGAAGTCGATGAACAGCTTAGCGTTCTTGGCATTGGCGCCGCCCTTGATGCGGGCGATGTTGGAGGTACGCAGAGTGATGCCTTCTTTGGCATACACGGCGGATACGTCGGCACCGTCCTTCATGTAGGAGATGACCTTATCCTCGTTGCACAGACCTACGGCATACTCGCCGTTGACAACGTTCTTATAAGCAGCGGAGGAACCGGAAGCGAACT
>CAYUHW010000168.1:0-4219 GCA_964444605.1 uncultured Christensenella sp.
GCTACTCCGGCTTGGACGGCATCATCGCCATCGGCGGCGACGGCACCTTCCAAG
The DNA here is from genome assembly GCA_964444605.1 of uncultured Christensenella sp. Lineage (GTDB taxonomy): Bacteria > Bacillota > Clostridia > Christensenellales > CAG-138 > RUG472. Next base: position 55 of record CAYUHW010000168.1, read on the forward strand.
GCGCAGCCAAGCTGTCTGCGGCAGGGATCAACACCCTTTGCATCCCCGGCACCATCGACAACGATATCGGCTGCAGCCATTACACCATCGGCTTTGACACCGCCGCCAACACGGCCATTGAGTGCATCGATAAACTCAGCGACACCATGCAGTCCCACGAGCGCTGCTCTGTGGTAGAGGTCATGGGACGGGCGGCAGGGCATCTGGCGGTGTACGTAGGCTGTGCCGTAGGCGCCGCAGCCATTCTGATTCCCGAACATCCCGTGGACTTTGAAAAGGACATCGTCGAGAAGATTATTCAAGGCCGCTACAAGGGCAAGCGCCACTTCATCATCGTGGTGGCCGAAGGCGTAGGGCATTGCGATGAGCTGGCCAAGCATATTAAGGAGGAAACGGGCATGGAGACCCGTGTGTCCATTCTTGGGCACATTCAGCGGGGCGGACGCCCCAACGCCCGGGATCGGACCATGGCCTCCCGCATGGGGCACATGGCCGTGGAGGAGCTGGTGCTGGGAAAGACCAACGAGGTCATCTGCTACCTGGACTCCCGCCTGCAGGCCGTGCCCATGGAGAAGGCCATGAGCATGAAGAAGACTCTGGACCCCTATATGTATCGGGTGGCCTACGATATCTCCCTGTAAAAATCAAAGAGCAAAAAGAGCCGGGAACCACCATTCCCGACTCTTTTTTTGTTTTTATTACAGCCATTTTTCTCCCGTAATGAACAGGCGTCCCTTTTTGCTTTGACCGCCGATGCGGGCAATCTCTCCCTTGCCGAGCCCCCGCAGACTCACCATATCCCCTTCCTTTAAAGGGGCATCGGGCTTTAGGCACACCATGTGGTTCACCTGACACTCCCCCCGCTCAATGCGCTCCACGGCCTGGGTGCGGGGAATGCGGAACAGCCCTGCCGCCCCTGCGTCCAAGCGCAGGGATTTTACCGTAAAGGTGACCTCCTCCACCCGCTTTTGGGGAAGCACCGCCTGCTCTAAGGGCACCGGCTCCACAGACACATTCTGCCTGCCCGCCTTGGCAAGGGTGCGCTCCATGCATCCCGCCGCCGCAGGGGTGCAAAAGATATAGGCGGCCTTTTCTCCCGGGAGGATGTCCCCGATGGCTTCTCTGGTAAGTCCCAGCCCCAGCACGGCGCCCAAATAGTCCCGGTGGGTAAGACGGCTCAATTCTCCCGTCAGCTTCACACAGCATATTTCTTCCTCCATGCGTGCTTCTTTCTCCGTCTCCCACTCAGGGAAAAAGAAGGCCATCTGCCGCTCCAGCCCCTCTCTTCCGCCAAAAAATACAGGGGGCTCTGCACATCGGCGGCTCCACTGGCGCACCAGCGCCTGCTCCTCCTGACTCAAAAACCAGCTATGGGCAGGAAGGCCCCTTTCGCTTCTTTCCTGCAGATCCTCCATGCGCCGAAAAAGGGCTTCACGCTCCATGGTGCTCTTCCTCCAGTCTCATCCCCTGCACAAGGGGCTTTTGCTTCTCCTTCAGCAAGGCGGCCATGCGCTTGAACACCTGCTGGCACTCCTTTTCAAACTCCCGCGCAGAGGTACGCAGTACCCCCGCCCCTACGGCGGTAAGCTGAATAAGCCCGTCTCCCGTGACCAGCCGCACCCGATGGTTGGGGCCTACCTCCTCCAAAAGGCTCTGTAGGTACCCGTCGGCACTGACCCCCGTGGAGGTATAGACTACGTGCACCCCGTGGTATTCAAAGCGGTTCTCCTTTTGGTTCTCCCCGCTGCGGCCGTCAAAGACCAGAATCATGGGGTTCCCCGTACAGCCGCAGTAGTTGCTCATATGATCCATAAGCCGCGTGCGGGCGGCCTCCAGACTGCCCTTGCTCAAATTCTTCAGTTCCTCCCAGGCATAGAGCAGGTTGTACCCGTCCACCAGCAGCCACTCTGCAGGGGTTTCTACGGAAACGGGGGCAGATACCTCCTGCCTTTGCACGGGGGCAGGACGGTACAGCTCCGTCTTATCCTCCCCGAACTCCCGCCGCAGAATCTCCCGCAACTCCCGTTCCTCCAGCACCACCCGACGGTGCACCGTCTCCTCTCCCTGACGAAAATGAACGGCGGACTGGGCGTGCATATACCCGTCCGCTTCCCGCCAGGACACAATCTCCCCTACCCCATGGACGCAGAACACGGAGTCCGCCGGATGCTCCACATCCCGCTCCGCTTCATATCCCATGCGGGCAATGACCTCCTCCGGGTTGTGGCAAAGGTCGTACCCATCCAATTGGCAGGAGAAGCGCCCCAGTCCTCGGGTATAGGACAGCACCTCACGGGCATAGTTGCGCATGGTGGCCACGGGACAGCGTCCCTCCAGCACCATGGTCTCTCCTCCCTCCCCTGCAGGGGCAAAGGTGCCGCCCATGCGGCGGATGTCCGTAATGGCTCTGCCCACAAGGGAAGCGGGCACCTCCAAGGTAAAGGCGTACCAAGGCTCCAGCAGCACACAGCCCGCCTTCATAAGTCCCTGCCGCAAAGCCCGTCCTGCGGCCTCTCCCATATCTCCCCCTTCGGTATGCTTTACATGGGTTCTGCCCCCGGTAATGGTGATCTTCATGTCCGTAAGAGGGGAGCCTGTCAAAATCCCCGCCGAGGGTCTGGCGGCCAACTGGCTTAAGACCAGATTCTGCCAGTTGCGGGTGAGCATGTCCTCCGGACAGCGGCTCTCCAGCACAATGCCCCGCCCCCGAGGCAGAGGCTCCAGCAGAAGATGCACTTCCCCATAGTGGCGCAAAGGCTCAAAATGCCCTGCGCACAGGGTGGTGCCGGCAATGGTTTCTTTATATAAGACCTCTCCTTCGTCCAGATCCGCCTCCACATGGAAGCGCTTTTGCAGCAGGGTCTTTAACACATCTATCTGCACCTGCCCCATAAGGCGCAGGCGGATTTCCCCCAGCTTTGGGGAAAAGGACACGGACAAGGAGGGTTCCTCCTCCTCCAGCTCCCTGAGCTTGGGCATGAGGGCTACGGGGTCAACGCCCTTGGGAAGCAGTAAACGGTAGCTGAGAGCCGGCTGAAGCACAGGCTCCTCCCGCCCCGATTCCTCCCCCAAGTATCCCCCCGGGTAGGTCTCCGTCAGCCCCGTCAGCACGCATACGTCCCCTGCCTGTGCTTTCTCGGCGGTAATGCATTTTGGCCCCGTATAAAAGCGAATCTCCTGAATCTTTTCTTCCTTCTCTTCCCCTTTGCGGCTGCGGTAGCGAAGGGATTCCCGTGGGGCAAAGGCGCCGCCGAAAACCTTCACATGGGTCTGCCGCCGCCCCTGGGTGTCCCGATCGATCTTATACACCAGCGCCCTCCGGGCTTGCGTATACACGGGCGCAGGGCTGTACAGGGACAGCACATCCAGCAGTCTTTCTATGCCCGTCAGCTTCAGCCCCGAGCCAAAGCACACGGGGAACAGATGCCCATGGGCAATCAAATTTTGTATTTTCTCTTGAGACAAAGTGCCCTCGGACAGATAACTTTCCATGGCGTCTTCCTCCAAAAGCGCCATCTCCTCCATGGGCAGTTCCTCCTGAGAAAAATCGAAGAAACCGCCGCCGAATTCCTTTTCCAGCAGTTCCAAGTGATCCTCTTTGCTCTTGTGGCTGATGTCCATTTTGGTGACGAAGACGAAGACCGGCACGCCCTGCTTTTTCAGCAGTTCCCACACCGTGCGGGTGTGCGCCTGAGGGCCGTCGGTGCCGCTGATGACCAGCAGGGCCCCATCCAAAGCGGGAATGACCCGCTCCATCTCCGCTCCGAAATCCCCGTGGCCGGGGGTGTCCAAAAGGGTAAAGCGGGTATCCTTCCAATCCAAGGACGCTTCCCTTGCAAAGATGGTGATGCCCCGGCTGCGCTCCATATCGTCAAAGTCCAAAAGGGCACTGCCCTTGTCCACCCGCCCCAGGCGGCGCAGGGCCCCTGCCGTATACAGCATGGCCTCGGACAAAGTAGTCTTCCCCCCGTCCACATGGGCCAGCAGACCTATGCAGTATGACGTCTTTCTCACTTGTTCAGGCACAACAGCACCCCCTCTCATGGATTTTTGATTATTATATCACGAGAGAGGGGCTAAAGTCGATTGATAAACTTTTGATTTAATAAAAATGTTGCGTATTGCTCCGGAAGGCCATGTAAAATTTCAGAGATTCGTGCTATGT
>CAYUHW010000169.1:0-4216 GCA_964444605.1 uncultured Christensenella sp.
CCGTAGTATTGCTCATGCCTGACATTCCATGGAGGTACAGATAGGCAAAACCGCCCCCCATAATTAAAACCAGCACCAGCACCACAATCAGGGCTCCCATTAGGATTTTCTTCAGTTTCATGCTTTTTTCTCCTTTATTTCTTCATTCCGCCGACAAGCAGAATGGAGTTTGTTTCCTGCATGCCCGCCTATTTTAAATACCAAATGGGGTTGACGGGGAAATCGTCCACCAGAATCTCGTAGGTGACGGTGGCCTTTTCCTTCCCCGTGTTGGGGGCATCTCCAATGGCCGTGCCCTTGGTCACCCGCTCATACAGCTCCACCCGCAGGCTGCCCAGTCCCCACAGACGGGAAACAAAGCCCTCTTCGTCATGAAGGATGTCCACTACATACCCCATATTCCCCCGCTTTGCGGCATAGATAACCACCCCGCCTTCGGGGGCTACCACCGTAGCTTCGGAAGCCGTCAGGTAGGTTAAGCCGTAGCTCATGACCCCTCGGCTCACGCCGAAATAGGTCTGAATCCGTCCCGTAAGGGGAATTTTAAAGCGCAGTTTCTCCGGCTTGCGCCCTGCGAGCCAATCCTTGTCTGCGGCATTGGCGGCAGAATCGGCGGTAATGTACGCTCCGTTCTCCGCCACATAGCCTGCGCCTCCGCTGCCCACCAAAAAGCGGTTGGTCTCTGCCTGACTGTAGGCCGCCGCCCCCTTATAGGTGGTTTCGCTGTATACAAGGGTAAATTCGGGTCTGCCCAAAGAGCGGATAAAGCGGCTTCCCCGAGGCAGAGCATTGGTGGTGGTCACGGCGCTATCCGCCATTCTGGTCTCCACACGGCAGCTGACCGTGGTGCGGGTTACGGGAAGCAGGGAGGGATTCTTTATAAGCCTTGCATAGGCCTCCCCTTGTTCTAAAAGTTCCCCCGTGCCGTCGGGCTTGCCCAAGGCAATGGTGGGTTCAAAGTACGCCTTCAAAAGCCGCTCCCCCTCCGCAAGGGGCTGACTGCTCCAATAGCTCAAATACTCCTCCAGCAGTTTTTCGGCGGTCTCCCTGCTCTCCAGAGTAAATAGGTACCGGCCGTTGACCAGCAGATTCACCGCCGTCTCCGGGAACTCCTGCTTTACGGAAATCTCCACAGGCGTGGGGCTGGGGGTCACGGACATAGTCTCGCTGATTACCTCCCCCAAAGGCGTGGGGCTGGGGGTAATGCGGGGCACGTTCCGTCCCGTTTGCCAGCCTCCGTTCGGAGCAAAGAACACGACCAACAAACCGGTGAGGATGACCAGCACCAGTATGACGCCCAGACCGTAGAGGCCGGTTATTTTTTTCTCTTCCTGTTCCGGGATGTATCCGGGTTCTTTCTTCATGTAATTTAGTATAGCATAATCGGAGCCGTTCTACAAGTCTCCCCTTTTCTTTCGTATTTTTTGAAAGGAAAGGGGATTCCCTTTGCAGTTCCTTCCCCGTTAGCCGGGGAAGCACGGAAATAATAACCGGCAGGATGATTGCGGCAAGGCCGATGTAAGTGCTGAGCAAGCAAAGGACTCCCAAGGAAAAGATTGCCGTTGCCGGATTCTCCACGGCCTAAAACAGAGGCCCAAAGGACCGGCTGTACAGTTCCTTTGCATCGTGAGTCAGCCAAGAAACATGGTGGCCGCTGTTTTTCTCCGCAAAATCGGATAAGTTGAAATACTTTTTAATCTTTGGTGCGGGATTTCTATTATGCCGAATGCATATGGATTGCATTTTTACACAGGAAAACAGTTGGCAAAAACGGAAATCGGTGGTATGATATAGGCGGATGGATAGAAAAGGAGACAGATCTATGAACGCAGATGCATTTTACCGGGGGCAGGAATACCGAGCCTGGAAGCTGCTGGGCAGTCATTTGCAGCAGGATCGGTGGGTTTTCCGCCTTTGGGCTCCTAAGGCTCGCTCCGTCAGTGTGGTTGGAGACTTTAACGATTGGCAGCAGGGGGCAACCCCCATGCACCGCCGCGAGGACGGTCTGTGGGAATGCTCTGTTTCCAACGGTTGGGAAGGCCAAAAATATAAATATGCAGTAGAGGGTTGCAACGGGGTCACGGTGCTCAAGGCCGACCCCTACGCCCGTCGGGGGGAACCTTTGGGTACGGCCTCCCTGCTTCTTTGCGACAATGCCTATCCTTGGCAGGATGCAGGCTACATGCGCACCCGTCGGAACCCCCATCAAAAGCCCATGAACATCTATGAGATGCATTTGGGAAGCTGGAAAAAGGGGCTTTCCTACCGGGAGCTGGCGGAGGAACTGGTGGCCTATGTAAAGGATATGGGCTACACCCATTTGGAGCTTATGCCTCTGATGGAATACCCCTACGACCCAAGCTGGGGGTATCAGGTAACAGGGTACTTTGCCCCAACGGGACGCTACGGCGCTCCTGAGGATTTAAAATATCTCATTGACAAGGCTCACTGTGCGGGGCTGGGGGTCATTATGGACTGGGTTCCTGCCCACTTTACCCGGGACGCCTACGGCCTTGCCTGCTTTGACGGCGGGAATCTCTACGAGCATCCCGACCCCCGCCGTGCGGATATGCACCAGTGGGGCACTTTACTCTTTGACTACGCCCGCCCGGAAGTGCAGAGCTTCCTTATCTCCAGCGCAGTATACTGGCTGGAGGAGTTTCATCTGGACGGTTTGCGGGTGGATGCGGTCAGCTGCATGCTGTACATGGACTTTGGCCATGACGACGGAAGCTACCTGCCCAACGCCATGGGCGGACGGGAGGATTTGGGGGCCATTGACCTAATCCATAAGCTCTCCGCCGCCGTGCATGCGCTCCCCGGCCACAAGCTGTTGATTGCGGAGGAAAGCACCGCCTTCCCCAAGGTCACCAACAAGCACGAGGAGAGTCTGGGCTTTGACTTCAAGTGGAATATGGGCTGGATGAACGACATGCTCCGCTACATGGGCGAGGATCCCATTGCCCGCAAGTGGCACCACGACAAGCTGACCTTCTCTATGACCTACGCCTTCAGCGAGCATTACATGCTCCCCTTCTCCCACGATGAGGTGGTGCACGGGAAGAAGTCCATGCTCAACAAGATGCCGGGGAACTACGAGGGAAAGTTTGCCCAGCTTCGGCTGTTGTACACCTACCTTATGGCGCATCCGGGCAAGAAGCTGACCTTTATGGGCATGGAGCTGGGGCAGTTTATTGAGTGGCGGTTCGGAGAGTCTTTGGACTGGCTGCTCTTGGATTATCCCCAGCACAAAGCGCTCCACGGCTTTGTAAAGGGGCTGAACCACTTTTACAAGGAGCATCCCGCTCTTTATGTGAACGATGACGGCTGGGACGGCTTTGACTGGTGCTCCGTAGACGATGCGGACAACTCCGTGGTTTCCTTCCTGCGCAAAAGCGGCAAGGAGACACTGCTGTGCGTGTTCAACTTTACCCCTGTGGCTCGTCCCGATTACGCCATGGGCACGGCACTGCCGGGGACATACACCCCCGTTTTCTCCACCGACCCCCTCCCGGAGGGCGGGAAGGCATACGAAACGGAGCCCCTCCCCGCTATGGGTAAGGCGCACACCCTGCGTCTGCCCCTATCTCCCTTCGGAGGCGCCTATTATCTGTATAGGCCGGAGAAAAAATCCTTCGGCTCCAAGCAGTCTTAGCCGCCCTTTGCAGGGCAGCCCCTTTCTTCGGATCAAAGACCGCACGGTCTTGCTCGCATAAATCCTAACGAATCAGGAGGATCAGGATGAAAAAGAAAATCGTGGCCATGCTCCTTGCGGGAGGACAGGGAAGCCGTCTGGGGGTGCTCACCTCCAATATGGCCAAGCCTGCCGTTCCCTTTGGGGGCAAGTATCGTATCATCGACTTTCCCCTCTCCAACTGTGTCAACTCTGACATTGACACCGTCGGTGTGCTGACTCAGTATCGGCCTTTGGCGCTGAACTCCTACTTAGGTACGGGACAGCACTGGGATCTGGATCGAAACCACGGAGGCGTGTTTGTTCTGCCTCCTTACATGACGGATAAAACGGGACAGTGGTACAGCGGCACGGCCAATGCCATTTGGCAGAACCGTGAGTTTGTGGATCAGTACAACCCCGAATACGTCCTCATCCTTTCCGGCGACCACATTTACAAGATGGACTACGACCAGATGCTTCAGTTCCATGTGAAGATGGATGCCGCCGCCACCATCGCCGTCATCGACGTGCCCTTGGAGG
>CAYUHW010000170.1:0-4195 GCA_964444605.1 uncultured Christensenella sp.
GTATCTGCTTTGCGCCGTGGTGCTCCATGTATGCATCCGCAAAAACACCCCCAAGCCCCATGTGCTGTTCCTGCTTTTTTGCGCACTGGCTCTTGCCTATGAGGGAGTGCAGGCTTTGTGCGGCTGGATTCTGGGGGGAAGGGTCAGTTTGTACGCTCTCCTTTACGGAGCCGTACCTCGGGCACTGCTTACGGGGGCTGTGGGGATGCTGCTGAAAAGAATGTGCAGACCGCTTTTAAAAGGGCAGGTGGACAACGCATGAAGAATTCACGTTTGCATCTTAATATCCGTCTGGGGATCCTGGGACTTATCTTTCTGGGGCTGTTTGCGTATCTTATATACGGGCTCTATGATTTATCCGTGACCCATTACGCCGCCTATCAGGCAGCCACCGCCTCCACCAGCGTGGTGACCACCTATCAGTCCGGCAGCCGGGGCACCATTACCGACTGCAGCGGCAAGGTGCTGGCCTATGATGAGACCTGCTATGATGTCATGTTCTATCGGGATCCGGACAAGACTTCTGCTGTGGATTCCGCCCGCTACACCCAATCCCTCATGGAGGCCATCCGCATCATCGAAGAGGGCGGGGGCGTGGTGGAAAACAGCTTCTACATCCTTATGAACAATGACGGCACCTATTATTACGACTTCGGCGTTACCAGCGAAACCGCCATTGCCTCCAGAAAAAAGAACTTTGTGGAGGCCTGCCGCTTTTCCAACCCCGATTTAACGGCAGAGGAGGCTTACCTTATTTTGCGGGAGAGCTGGCAGATTCCCGACGATATGGAATTTGAACAGGCCGCCAAGATTATGTCCATCCGTCAGGAGGCCGTACTCAATAGCTGGCACGCCTATGAAGGGGTAGTGGTGGCCAGAAACGTGAGCCTGTCCGTGGTCACGGAACTGGACATGCTTCAAAGCGAGCTGGTGGGTATTGAGACCCGCATGTCCGGCAGCCGGGTGTATCCCTATAAAGAGGTGGCAGGGCAGGTGGTAGGCTACATGCAAAAGCAGGTCACCACCAACATGGAGGACATCGGCTTCTCCTTCGAAAAGGATTTTTCCGAGTTTTCGGACAGAGAGGCCACCAACAATCTGCTGGAGCTGGGCTACTCCTATTCCGATAAAATCGGCGTGGCCGGGGTGGAAAAAAGCTGTGAAGGGTATCTGTCCGCTCACCTGACGGAACGGCAGGGCACCCGTGTGATTGAAAAGACCCGCACGGGCTCCGTGGTGGAGGTGCTGTCCACTACGGCGGCGGCAGGAGGCAAAAACGTACAGCTTTCTTTGGATATTGAACTGCAGAAGGTTTGCGAAGATGCTTTGGCGGAGAACATTGCCGTCACCAACGAAAAGCAGTTGGAGAAAATTCAGGACAGCTACAGCAAATATGAAAAACTGCGGGCAAACCCGGAGGAAAGCATCCAGCGTGCCGAAACCGGCGCCATTGTGGTCATGGAGGTGAACACGGGAAAGGTGCTGGCCATGGCCTCCAGCCCGGGGTACGATCCCAATATGTTTACCGACGGCATCGACAGCGAGGAACTGGAGCTTCTCTTCGGGGACAACAGCAACCAGCCCACTTTGAACCGCGCCATCGCCATTCGTACCGCTCCCGGCTCCATCTTCAAAATGGCCACGGGCTTTGCGGGGCTTATGGAGGGCGCCATTACGGCGGACACCCGCATCTCCGACCGTTCCCCCTATTACTACTTTTACAACGATCCCACCACCAAGGTTGAGGCCAACGCCCCCTCCTGCTGGGTGGGGAACACAAACCGCCACGCCAATTTGGACTTAGCCCATGCCCTGGCGGTGAGCTGCAACTATTACTTTTTCACCGTGTCCGACCGAGTGGGCATTGAGCGCCTGGATTACTGGGCGGGGCAACTGGGACTGTCCGGCACCACGGGGGTGGAGCTCCCCGGAGAATTGTCCGTGCAGGTCGGCGGTCAGAGCGTCCGCTATGACAATACAAAGACCCTAAACCAGCAGTCTTCCGCCATTCCTCGGCTGATTTACAACCAGATTGCCGCCCACCTGCGGGTGATTTTGGAGGAGGCAGGGAAGGAAGCCACCTATGAGGAACTGACCCACTGTGCCCAGCGGCTGCTGGAACTGCAGGACGGCACCCAGACGGAGCACGGTGAAGACATCCGCCGCATTCTCTATGAGGAACTGAACATTCCCATGGGCATCAGTCTTTTGCACACCAACTGGGTCGTGCAGATTTCCGTATGGCTGGAGGAACTGCGCTGGAAGCCCACCTACACCATTCAGTCCGGCATTGGGCAGGGGGTTATGCTGTTGACGCCCTTGTCCGTTGCCCGCTATATCTCCACCATCGCCAACCGGGGGACGGCGTACAAGGCTTCCATTCTGGACAGCATTTACAACAGCGACGGCACCCTGTACCAAACCGTCGAGCCGGAGATTGATCATGTGGTGGAGGCTCCCGACGAGTATTGGGACATCCTTTATGAGGGCATGGCCGACGTGGTATCCGCCGAAGAGGGCGGTACCGCCGCCGCTTCCTTCTCCCGTGACTTTCGGGACACCTACTTAAAGCGCATGGTAGGCAAGACCGGCACTGCCCAGACCGCCACAACCTCCGCCACCAACATCGATATTGAGAACACCGCTTGGTTCGTAGCCGTCTACCCCAAGGAGGATCCACAAATTGCCATGGTGGTGTACATTCCCAACGGTCTTTCCGGCAGTTCCAACGCCGTAGCCGTAGAGCGGGTGGCCACCTGGTGGTTTGAGAACCGGTATACGGAGCCTGAGCCTACCGCCGCTCCCCTTTTGACCCGGGAGCCCGGGCTTGTGCCCGAAAAGCAGACCGCCACTCCGGAACCTGCGGCCACGCCCGAGCCCTGAGCACAGGCATAAAATCCCAAAAGGCCGGCCTCTTTTTAAACTTTATATGACAAATGCCTTCTCCCTCTTGCGGAAAGGGGGAGGGAGAGTATACACTCACTATGATGAAGAACGAAAAGCAAAGCCCCCTTCGCCGGGCTGAAGAGAAGGCGGAACAACTGATGGAACAGGCCACCCGCTTGCCGGTGTCCATTCGCCGTGCCATTGTGCTGGGAGGGTTGGCCTTTGTGATTCTGCTTATGGCATTGCTGATTGTGGGCATTGCAAGCTGCGCAGGGGGAGAGGAAACTGCCTCCCTGTCTGTACCTACTCCCGGCATTAACTGGGAACAGGGCGGAGCCCAGCAGGTCATGGGCGGTCAAAGCAATGTGGAAAACAATCAGGGCGTCACTACCATGGAGGATCCTGAGAATCCCGACCAGCCCGATGTTGCCGATGAAGAGGCTCCTGCGCCTGAGGCGGGGGTGTCACAGGAATCCCCTCTGCCTACGGATGCGCCCATTGTGGAAACGCCCACCCCGGAGCCTACCAGCCAGTATGCTACGTTAAAGAAGCACGATAAGTCCGACGATGTCACCGCTCTTCAGGGACGGCTGATGGAGCTGGGGTATCTGGACATTGACGAGCCCACCAACTACTACGGCTCCTCTACGGAATACGCCGTGCAGCTTTTCCAACGCCAGCACGGCCTGACCCAGGACGGCGTGGCCGGCCCCACCACCCAGACTCTGCTCTACAGCAAGGATTCGGAGCATTACTGCCTTAAGGAAGGAGCAGAGGGACGGGATGTAAAGCAGCTTCAACAGCAGCTTTGCGACTTGGGATATCTGGACGAAAAGGACATCGACCATGTGTACGGGGAGACCACCAAAAACGCCATCATCTCCTTCCAAAAGCGGAACAAGCTGGACGATGACGGCTTAGCCGGGGAAAAGACGCTGGAGAAGCTGTACAGCGACGATGCCAAGATTTCCTCCTCCCTGCAAAAAGCCCAGGCTTCTGCCTCTGCGGCGGCGGCCAAGGCAGAGAAGGACAAGAAGACTACCCCCACGCCCAAGGCGGATACCAAGGCGGAGAAGGTCATCAAAGCCGCCAAGAGCAAGCTGGGGTGCGAATACATTCTGGGGGATCGGGGCCCTGACACCTTTGACTGCTCCGGCTTTATCTATTGGTGCCTGCGGCAGGCAGGGGTAAGCTGTACCAGACTAAATGCAGCCGGTTTTTCCAACAAGAGCTCTTGGACGAAGATTACAAGCATCGATGACTTAAAGAAGGGGGATCTCATCTTCTTCCGCAGCGATGAAAGCAGCCG
>CAYUHW010000171.1:0-4183 GCA_964444605.1 uncultured Christensenella sp.
GTTATGGACATTCTTCAGAAGTTTGTGGTGATTCTCGTGGCGGTTATCCTCCTTCGTCGGAAGGAAATCGACCTCGCTATCTGGCTGGCCTTTTTCCTCTTCTCCCAGAATCTGTTCTCCTACATGGACCAGATTTTTGTGTTCTGGACGGCCATCAAGGGAATGCAGGGCAGCTTCTATCGTGTGACGGAGATTATGCAGAACCCGGAGGAAGCTTCCGGCTCCGTTTCCGAGATTCCTGCGGACGGAGATATCGCCTTTGACCATGTGACCTTTACCTATCCTGAGACTTCAGAACCCGCTTTGCAGGATGTAAGCTTTACTGTGCCTAAGGGCACCTCCGCCGCCATCGTTGGTCTGTGCGGAAGCGGCAAGACCACCACCATCAGTCTCTTGGAGCGGCTGTATACTCCCGATGCCGGCACCGTCACCCTTGGGGGACGGGACATTCGGGACTTTTCCTTGGGGGACTACCGCAAAAGGTTTGCCTATGTCCAGCAAGGGGCAGGGATTTTCAGCGGCACTTTACGGGAACTGCTGACCTATGGTATAGATCGTTCGGTCTCCGATGAAGAGATACTTGCGGCGGCGGAGAAGACCGGCTTTAACGAATACCTGCAGTTGTGCAAAGACTGCTTGGATACGGATGTAGCCGCAGGAGGCGCTTCCATGTCCGGGGGACAGAGCCAGCGGCTGGTGCTGACCAGAGAGCTTCTGCGGGGCGGGGATATTATTTTGATGGACGAACCTACCAGCGCCCTGGATGTGCAGGTTTCTGCCAAGATACAGCAGACCATGGACGCGGTCTTTGCCGGCAAAACACGGATTCTGGTAACCCACGATCTGCGCTTTGCTCAAAGTTACGACAAGATTCTCGTTATGAAGGAAGGTCGGCTTGTGGGAGAAGGCACCCATGAGGAGCTGCTGGAAACCTGCGAAACCTACCGCACCATGCAAGAAGATGCAAAGGAGGAGGAAGTATGAGCAAGATAAAATCCCTCCTGCACCGTATGGGCAGTTATTTTAGAATCCTAAAGGGAGTAAAGCTCCCCTGGGTGCTGATTGTCATCAGCATGGGCATCTGCATTCTGGAAGGCACTTTGGAAATCGAGGTGGCCACACTTACGGGAAGCATTATCGACGGTACCCAAAATGCCATCAACGGCAGTGAGCTTTTGCGCTATATCGGCAATACGGCGGTGGCGGCCTTTATGGCTGTGGCCAGCTACTATTTCACGCAAAAGATGGAGCAGGTCATCACCCTGCGGGTGCGGGTAAAGCTGTGGCGGAAGATTATGCACCTGCCTGCCAGCTATTACGATGCCGACAACGGCAACGAGCTGGTCAGCCGCATCACCTCCGATGCCTCGGCTCCCGCCATGCTCTTTTCCACCGTGGTAATCAGTCTGACCTCCGTGGTGACGGTAGTGCAGTCCTTTGTCCGGCTGTATGCCACCAACAAGCTGTTGGCCGACTATTCCCTTCTTGCGGTGCCTGTAATTCTGGCCGTCTTCGTTCTATATAGTGTTCTGCAGTTTAAACTGGGCGTATACAGCACCCGAGTTACGGCTTCCAGCCTTGGGTACTTGGCAGAGCGGGTTCGAAACTTCCGCTTGATGAAGAGCGCCGTAGCAGAGAAAATGGAAGCCAAAATCGGCAGCCGTACCTTCAAGAAGATGTACATTGCCGACTTGTTGAGCGGCTTGGGCGTGGCGGCCTTTCAGGTCATCAGCATGCTGACCTCCATTCTCTATGTCGTCATCGTCTTTGTCATCGGCAGAACCCTTTTGTCCGAGAACCTGACCGTAGGCGATTTGACCAGCTTCTATATGATTACCAGTGTGGTGGGCGTCCATTTGGGACTGTTCTTTATCAATGCAGGCTCCCTGTTCACCACCTTCGGCAGCATGAAAAAGACGGCGCAGGTCATGGATACTCCCGATGAGAGGACGGAGGGCAAGGATGTGCCTCAAGTCTGCAGCGATATCGTCCTTGAGCATGTGACCTTTGCCTACAATGAGGAGCGGGATGTGGTGAAGGACTTGTCTCTGACCATTCCCGTGGGCAAGGTGACGGCGGTCATCGGCGGCAACGGAGCGGGAAAATCCACCCTCTTTAAGCTGCTGACAAGGCTTTATGAGCCCAAGGAAGGCGCCATTTTCTTTGGCGGCGAGGACATCTCCCAATATGAGCTTACCCAGTGGCGGGATTGCTTTGCCTATGTAGCCCAGAAGGATCCCCTCATTGGCGGCACCGTCAGGGAGAATCTTACCTACGGCCTTGACCGCGAGGTCACGGAGGAGGAGCTCATTGAGGCGGTTAAGAAGGCAAACTGCTACGATTGCATCATGGAAAAGCCCAATGGATTTGATGAAGATGTGGGGCTGGGGGGCTCCAACTTCTCCGGCGGGCAGGGGCAGTGCATCTCCATCGCCCGTGCCATGTTGCGGGGTGCGGAGATTCTGCTTTTGGACGAAGCCACCAGCAACCTGGATGTACTCAGCGAAGCTATGGTCACCGAGGCTATGGACACCCTCATGAAGGACAAGACCACCATCATGATAGCCCATAACTATGCCGCCACCCAGAATGCCGATAACATCATCGTCATGAAGGACGGCCGGCTGGACGCCCAGGGTACGCCTGAGGAACTGCTGAAGACCAACGCTTACTATCAGGCCTTTACCAACACGCTGTAACGAAAGAAAAAAGAGCCGTCTTCGGGCGGCTCTTTTGCGTGCATGAAAACAGTGCGCCCTTTGGGGCGCACTGCACAGGTTGGGATTGGTTAGAAAAGCTGACCGGGAAGGCGGAGTTTCTTTTTGGGCGGGAACAAGGCATCGAAGGCTTCAGCCTCCTCTTCGTCCACCAGATACCCTGTATGGGACGCATACACACCGGTAACCCCTTTCAGGTAGCCGGGAATCAGCTCCTTGCACAGGAAGAAGGAGTCGTCTTCCCCTTCGGGCAGTCCCTCATAGCGGATGCCGTATTCCCGAGCATAGGTAAAGCCGCTCTTTCCATAGAAAGCAATGTTGCCTTCAAAGCACACTGCTCCGCAGCCCAGAGCCGATGCCTGCTCCAGAGAGTAGTCCAGTAAAATTTTGCCGTACCCCTTCCGCTTTAAATCGGGACGGATGCAGATGGGTCCCATGGTCATAATGGGAAGCATGCCGCCGTCGTCCGTTTTTATGGCGGTGCGTACAAACACGTTTTGACCGATGAGCTGACTGTCCTGTTCCATGACAAAGTCCAATTCAGGTACGAAGTCAGGATTGTCTCTCAAAGTGTGCAGCACATAATGCTCCAAGCACCCGGGACGGTATACGTTCCAAAAAGCATCCCGTACAAGGGCTTCCGTTTCGCTATAGTCTTCTTTTCTTTCCAAACGAATGGTGTAGTCATTTTTATTCATTATTTTTTACCTCCTGATGATTGATGACTGCAATGCGGGGAGGTTTGGCGAAAGTATGAGCCGAACCTCCCGGTTAGGCTACACTCTCCAAGGTGTTGTTCTTCTTCAAACAGCAGCTCCTAAATGATTATTTGATGCATATCTTGCATCCTTTAGAATATAGCACCTCTGAGAATTTTTGTCAATGGCAAAAGAAAAGCCCACGCTTGTCCATCTTGACCGCAGGGATAGGGAAGAGTATACTGAAAGCATGAGAAACAAAAGACGAAAACCCATGCTCCTTTTGCTGGCGGGGCTGTTGCTTTTTTGCGCCTGCGGCATTGGGAATAGATCGGAAGCCAAACTGACGGAAAGCCGCTTCTGCTTGGACACCTTGGTAACTCTGACCCTATATGAGGGAGGGAACGAGGCAGTGATGGAGGAGGCCTTTGAAGAGCTGGAGCGGCTGGAGTCCCTTCTCAGCGTTCACAAGGAGGGAAGCGACCTTTGGAACTTGTGCGGGCAGGCGGGGAAAACCCCGGTGACAATTTCCCCCGAGACCATGGAGCTGCTTTTGGCCGCTAAGAACTATTATGCTTTGTCTCAAGGGTATCTGGATATATCCGTAGGAGCTTTGATTGCCCTTTGGGACGTGGGTGGGGAAGGCCATGTGCCTACGGAAGAGGAAAAAGAGACTGCTCTTGCCCTAAAGGGCCTGGAAGAGTTGGTTCTGGATGAGACTGCCTCCACTGCCTATTTGCCCAGAGAGAGCATGAAACTGGACTTAGG
>CAYUHW010000172.1:0-4178 GCA_964444605.1 uncultured Christensenella sp.
GGGTAAGGGTATAGGTTGGATCCGGCGTTAGGCTGGGAAGCTGAAGGGGGACAGAGGAGGAAGAAACCGACGGGGCGGGCAGCAGCGTGACCACCACCGCTTCCACAGGCACGGCTGTCCCTGCAGGCAGGGAGCTGCTGGCATTTTGACAGCCTGACAGGAGCAGCAGCCCCAGCAGGAGAATCACAAAAGCATTTCTCATTACAGACTTCTTCATAGACCCTATGGTAGACTACGGGGATTCCAAAGTCAACGGTGTTCATGAACTGTTAACACAGATTCTGCCTTTTGTCCGAAACTCGACCACATTTTTGCCACTTTTCACTGGTAGACTATAAGCACTTCAAAGAAAGGAGGCAAAACAATCGGAGCCAAGCTCCAAAGGTTTCCATTCCTATGAATCCATT
The DNA here is from genome assembly GCA_964444605.1 of uncultured Christensenella sp. Taxonomy (GTDB): domain Bacteria; phylum Bacillota; class Clostridia; order Christensenellales; family CAG-138; genus RUG472. The sequence goes on from CAYUHW010000172.1 coordinate 408, forward strand.
AGAAGGGTTCACTGCCTTACCCCGAAAAGATAGCTACTTTTACGAAAAGGCAGACTACCAACTCCGCTCCTTTCGGACGTATCCATAGAGATGCCCGCCGGTTTCCTTGTTTTCCCGGCGGGCGTTGTTTTTTTGCGCCGTTTCTGCTATGATATATGTATGAATGCCTATCTTCTCCGCGTGCCTCCTTTGGCGGCCCATGAAAACGAAATCCTTTCCCTTTTGACCCCTGCAAGACGGGAGAAGGCCCTTGCCTGCCCTCTGGAGGAGGACAGACTTTTGAGTTTAGGGGCTGGACTGCTTTTATATCATGTGCTGGGGGTTAAGGCGGATGAAGACTTGGTTTTCAACGAGTACGGCGCCCCTCGCCTGCGTGAGGGCAGCCCCTGCTTTTCTTTGTCCCACAGCGGTGAATATGCCCTGCTGGCGCTTAGCTCACTGCCCGTGGGAGCGGACATTGAGAAAATTCATCCCGTGCGAAAAGGCCTTTTTGCCCGCATGGCGGCAGATGGGGAGAAGGAAGAGGGCATGGACTTTTTCACCCTCTTTACCCGCAAGGAAGCCATGATGAAGGCCAGCGGCCGCGGCTTTTCTCTGTCTCCCAAAGGCTTTTCCGTAACAGAGCCTCTATTCTATGAGGACGCATGGTATTATTTTCATACGTTTTACAGGGAAGGGCATGTTCTCTCCTTTGCCGCGCAGGAAAAACAGCCCCCCCTGGTGGAGGAGCTGTTTATAAAGGACATATTGTTTTAAAGGCGGCTTTTAAGAAAGCCCTCCAGAAGATCCATGGCCTCGGCCAGCTTTTCTGTGGGGAGCACATAGGCAATGCGAAGATGCCCCGGCAGATGAAAGGCGGAGCCGGGGGAGAGAGCCAGCCCCGTTTTTTCCAACAGTTCCATGCAAAAAGCCAAATCGCTGTCCCAGCCCCCTGCAAGGAGGGCTTTTTGTATGTTCGGGAACAGGTAGAAGGCACCCTGACTTAAGGGGCAGTCTATATTGGGCATGGCCTTTAGCCTCGCATAGCAGTAGTCCCGCCGCTCCTTATATGCATGGCACAAGGCCTCCGTAAAGCCCCGTCCCCCCTCCATAGCGGCGGCGGCGGCCTTTTGGCTCAGGGAGGAGGGCGGCCCCAGCGTCTGCCCCAAATAGGCGCTCATGGCTTTTATCATTTTTTTGGGGCCGGCGGCAAAGCCCAGACGGTAGCCGGGCATGCAGTAGCTTTTGGACACGCAGTCCACCACCACGGCACAGCCTTCAAAGCTTTCGAGAGAGCCGATGCTGACAAAGTCACTCCCCGTATACACCAGTCCCCCGTATACTTCATCGGCAATGAGCCAGATGCCCTTCTCACGGCAGATATCCAGCAGGGAGAGAAGCTCCTCTCGGCTGTACACGGCTCCCGTGGGATTGTTGGGATTGTTCAAAATCAAACAGGCGGTTCTGGGGGTAACGGCCTTTTGCAAATCCTCGGGGGTGAGCTTATACAGTTGGCCGCTTCCCTGCACCAAGACGGGTTTTGCCCCTGTCAGCACCGCCATTTCATAAAAGCTGGGATAGCAGGGAACGGGAAGAATAATTTCATCCCCCATTCCCGCACAGCAGCGAAGGGCGGCATTGACCAAGGGCTTTGCACCGGAGGACACGGTGACGTTTTCCAACGGAGCGCATAGATATTCAGCGGCGGCGGCCTTCATAAAGGGGGCGCCGGAGGAAGCGGTGTAACCGGAGAAGTCCTGCTCTACCGCCTTTATGGCCGCAGCTTTGGCTTCGGGGGCAGCGGCTTCAAAGGGTTCTCCTGCAGACAGATTGAGAATGGGGCGGCCCTGTTCCTTTAAAACCTTGGCCAGGGAGTCAATTTCCATAATCACCGAGGGGGCAATGCAGGCGGCCGGGGAAAATTTCATCTTGCTTTTCTCCTTTCCATAGCGTCCAGCAGTACGTTGGCCGTTACATCTCCGGCCACGTTTAAAGAGGTGTAGGCCATGTCCAGTACACGATAGATGCCGCTGTACATGCCCATAATGCTTAAGGGGGCACCGATTATGGACAAAAAGCCTGCACCCAGCACGATGCCGCCACCGGGAATCCCCGGAGCGGCCATGTTCATGATTTCAGCCACCAAAAGCATATAGAGGAAGGTGCCCAGGGACACAGGCTGTCCCGCCGCCTGAAAGGCAAAGAGCCCCAGCAAGCAGAAGCTGACGGCGCCCCCGCACATGTGAATGGTACAGCCCAGAGGCACGGACAGCCCCGTAAGCTCTTCGGGCACATGAAACTCTTCCCTGCAGGTGCGCAGAGTCTCGGGCAGGGTGGCGGCGGAAGAGCAGGTAGAAAGAGCCGTCAGATAGACCCGTCCCATGCGCCTTAAATACTGGAAAGGCGTGATCCTGCAGAAAAGCCACAGGGGAAGCATCATAATCACAACGGCGACCAGCAGGCATCCGCCCCAAGCGCATAGAATATAGGTCAGGGAGGCAGAAAGCACTTCGCTTCCAAAGCCGGCAGAAGCACTGCCCATCAGGGAAAAGACTCCCAGAGGAGTTAAATACATAATGCCCCTTAGCACATAGTGCAGAGCATTTTCGGCTTCCTTCACCACGGCAATCAGCTTTTCACTGCCGGTTTTCCCTGCTCCGAAGCCCAAGGCGGCGGCAAAGAGAATGCAGGGCATGAGGGAGCCTTCGGCCATGGCTTTAAAAATATTGGAGGGGAATAGCTGTACAAAAAACTCCCTCAGGGACAAAGCCGCCCCCTGACCGCTCCAGTCTTGAGACAGGGAGACGCCCTTTTGCCCAGGCTGAAGCAGGCTTACCCATCCTGCAGTGAGGAGAAAGGACATGGCAAACATCAGCACAAACAGCCCCACAATCTTGCCCAAAAGCCGGGACGCTTGCCCTGTACTGCGGCTGACGGCGTGAAACACCGTACACATGAGGATGGGTACCACCATGAGTTTCAACAGGTTTACATATACCGTGCCCATAAAATCAATCTTTTCAAAGAATCCCGGCACAATAAGCCCCAGCAGAGCCCCCAACAGAAAGCCCCCCAGATTCAGCGTAGATAATATTTTGTCTCTCTTTTTCATTCTGTATGTACTCCGCCGTCCGTGAGCCGCCCCACAGCACAGCTTTTTTCCCAATATTTCAACATATAGTGTACCATGGTTATGGGGCAATTTCAAGTTTCCCATCCGACCCTTTTGCACAAGGCTTTACAAGCGGAGAAATAGGGGGTAAAATAAAAACAAGGAGGCATCCGTGAGCACATTTGTATTGAAACTCATTGCCGGGTTCTGCATGATTATAGACCATCTGGGCATTTTGCTGGGGGATAAGGGCTGGCTGGCGGGAGACGCTTACATAGCTTTCCGCTCCCTTGGCCGCCTAGCTTTCCCCCTATACTGCTTTATGCTGGTGAACGGCCTGAAAAAGACCCGAAACAGAAAGCGGTATCTGGGGCGCATGCTTCTGTTTACCCTTTTGTCCCAAGTTCCCTTCGTGCTGGCACTGACCTATACCAACCATATGGAGGGGGCGGCGTGGGGCGCTGTTACCGTAGCGTGGAACATGGGGTTAATTCCCTCTTTGCTCTTAGCCGCCGCACTGCTGCTGTATATGGCGGGAGACGGCTTTAAGCCCTCTTTAAACTGGCTGTGGCTGGGGCTGTGCTTGGGTATTTCAGGCTTGCTTGTAAAGGTGGGGGACTACTGCCTGCTCAAGGGCTTTGACTTTTCTGTCATGTACACTTTGAGTATGGGGCTTGGCA
>CAYUHW010000173.1:0-4168 GCA_964444605.1 uncultured Christensenella sp.
TATATGGAGACCCGCGGCAAGGCGCCCCGGGTGCTGAACCTCTTTGCCTACACCGGCGGGGCTACCTGTGCCTGCGCCAAAGCGGGGGCGCAGGTGGTGCATGTGGATGCCGCCAAGGGCATGGTGCAGTGGGCCAAGGAAAACGCCGCCGCTTCCGGGCTGGAGAATGCTCCCATCCGCTATATTGTGGACGATTGCTTGAAGTTTGTCCGCCGGGAACAGCGGCGGGGGAACTTCTACGAGGGCATTCTCATGGATCCCCCCAGCTACGGGCGGGGCCCCGGAGGGGAAATGTGGAAGATTGAAACGGGGCTGTTTGAGCTGGTGCAGGAGTGCGTAAAGATTCTTTCCGACGATCCCTGCTTCTTCCTCATCAACAGCTACACCACGGGACTGGCTCCCTCGGTGCTAAAAAACGTTCTGCGGGTGGCTCTGCCCCAAGGCACCGCACAGGCGGACGAGGTGGGACTGCCCATCCGCCGGGACAATCTGGTGCTGCCCTGCGGGGCTACGGGACGCTGGGTTCCCTGATTTTCCGACCAAGAAAGGACGCTCATTGAAGATTTTATATGAGGACAACCACCTGCTGGTGGTGGAGAAGCCCGTAAATATGCCCGTGCAGGGAGACGCCTCCGGGGATATGGATTTGCTCACCGCCTGCAAGGCCTATATTAAGGAAAAGTACCGCAAGCCCGGGGACGTGTATCTGGGGCTGGTGCATCGGCTGGACAGACCCGTAGGCGGGGTGCTGGTCTTTGCCCGCACCAGCAAGGCCGCCGCCCGTTTGACGGATCAGTTTAAGGGCCGCAAGGCCAAAAAGCGGTATGCCGCCATTGTGGAAGGCCATGCCCCTGCTTACGGCACCTTGACGGACTGGCTCTATAAGAATGAGAAGACCAACACCGTCTCCGTGGTGCCCCCCAACACACCGGGAGCCAAGGAAGCCCGCCTGCACTTTCGCACCTTGAACCGGGAGGAGGGGCGCTCTTTGCTGGAGGTGGAGCTTATGACCGGCCGCCCCCACCAGATTCGGGTACAGCTTTGCCACATGGGGCACCCCATTGTAGGGGATCAGCGGTACAACCCTGCCGCCCGCCCCGGCTCCCAGATTCGCCTGTGGGCTTATTCCCTGACCCTGCGGCACCCCACCCTGGGGGAAAACATGACCTTTTTCTCTCTGCCCCCCTGGACAGAATTTCCTGCCACTCTGCCCTACCTTTCCGCCGGTGAAGCCGCCGCCGTTCTCTATGAGGACGAGGACATCCTGCTGGCCGATAAGAACCCGGGGGTGGAGGTGGAAACGGATTTACTGGGGCAGTTGGAGGCCCTGACCTCCCCCCTGTACCCCGTTCACCGTCTGGACAGCCAGACCCAGGGGCTGGTGGTGCTGGCCAGGAACGACCGCAGCCGCGCCGCCCTGGAAGAGGCCTTTTACCGCCACGAAACCAACAAGGTATATGAAGCGGTGCTCTTCGGCATTCCCGAAAAGAAAGCGGACCGTCTTGTCCACTTTGCCCAAAAGTCCCAGGAGCGGGAGCGTCCCATGAATCTTGTGTCCGAGAGAACCCCCGGGGCGCTTCGCATGGAGCTTGCCTACGAGGTAGTGGCGCAAAAGCCGCCCCTTTGCAAGGTGCGCATCCGCCTGTTTACCGGCCGCACCCACCAGATCCGCCTGCAGATGGCGGCCATAGGCTGTCCCGTGCTGGGGGACGATAAGTACGGCAGTTTTGAAGGAAACAAGCGCTTTAAACAGCGCACCCAGCTTTTGTTGGCCAAGGAGCTGACGGTGCTGGGAAAGACCTTTGTCAGCCCCAGAGAGCTTCCCTGGGACGAACTGTAAGGAGGCCGCCATGGAAGAAACTTTCCTTCTCCCTCCGTCCCTTGTGCGCACCGCCCTGCTTTTGGGGGAGGATGCCCTCCGCTGTCTGCAAGGCAAAACCATCGTGCAGGTGGGGCTGGGCGGCGTAGGCGGAAGCTGTGCCGAAGCCCTCTGCCGCAGCGGCGTAGGGCGTATGCACCTTATTGACGGGGACTGCGTGGAGATCAGCAACCTGAACCGCCAGCTTTTTGCCGCCAAGTCCACCCTGGGTCTGCCCAAAACCGAGGCCGCCCGCCGCCGCTTGGAGGATGTGTCCGACTGCATCATCACCACCCACTTTGGCCGCATCACCCCGGAAAATGCGAAGGCGCTGATTCCCGACTGCGACTTTCTCATCGACGCCATTGACGATGTTCCCGCCAAGCTGGCCCTCATTGAGACGGCCAGAGCAAGGAACCTCCCCATCCTTAGCTGTATGGGGGCAGGAAACCGAAAGGACGGCACGGCCTTCTCCGTAGTGGATATCTTCTCCACGGAGGGCTGCCGTCTGGCCAGAAAGATGCGACAGGAACTGCGGAAGCGGGGCATTGACCGCCTGCCCGTTCTGTTTTCTCCGGAGCCCGCCCTGCGGCAGGAGGGGCAGACCGTCATCGGCAGCCTTTGCACCGTAACCAACGCCGCCGGCCTTGCCGCCGCAGGCTATGTACTGGAACAGTTAACCCGCTGAATGCGGCATCCTATATATACTTTTGAAAGGAGTTTTCCATGAACGTACAGCAACGGTATACCCTCTGGTGCACCAGCCCTCTGGTGGACGCAGAAAGCAAGGCGGAGCTTTTGGCTCTGCAGGGAAACAACAGTGAGATAGAGGATCGCTTCTATCAGGAACTCTCCTTCGGCACGGCGGGTCTGCGCGGCGTGCTGGGAGCAGGCGACAACCGCATGAATGTGTACAACGTCCGCAAGGCCACGGAGGGACTGGCCCGCTATTTGACCTCCCTGCCTCAGGAGGGGAAAAAATCCGTAGCCATCGCCTACGATTCCCGCCTTTGCTCCGACCTTTTTGCAAAGGAGACCGCCTGCGTGCTGGCCGCCCACGGGATTCAGGTGTATCTGTTCTCCACCCTCCACGCCGTGCCTCAGCTCAGCTTCACCGTGCGGCATCTAAACTGCACCGCCGGGGTGGTCATCACCGCCAGCCACAACCCCGCCAAGTATAACGGCTACAAGGTCTACTGGGCAGACGGCGGACAGGTAGGGCCCGAACAGGCCGAGGCCATTACTGCCTGCATCCGTCAGGTGCCGGACTTTGTCACCGCTTACACCCCCTATGAGGAAGCCGTCGCTTCCGGTGCCGTCACCCTCATCGGAAAAGAGGTGGATGAAGCCTACTACAAGGCCACCATGAGCCTTTTGCAGGACCCCGAGGGGCTGAAAAAGGCAGGGGAAGAGCTGGTGCTGGTATACACCCCCCTCCACGGCGCAGGGTATGTGCCCGTTACCACCATTTTACAGCGCATGGGGCTGAAGCATGTGTACACCGTGCAGGAGCAGGCTCTTCCCGACGGGCATTTCCCCACGGTAAAAGCCCCCAACCCCGAGGATCCCAACGCCTTTACCCTGGGCATGAAGCTGGCGGAAGAGAAGCACGCCGATTTGATTTTGGCCTCCGACCCGGACTCCGACCGTCTGGGGGTGGCCGTCCGCAAGCATGACGGCACTTGGGCGGTGCTGACGGGGAACCAGATTGCCTCCATCCTTCTCTACAGCCTGCTGTCTGAGCAAAAGCGCCTGGGAACTTTGCCCGAAAACGGGCTGGTGGTGCGCTCCATGGTCTCTACCCGCCTGTCAGACGCCATCTGCGCCCGCTTCGGCGTGGAGATGAAGGAGGTTCTGACGGGCTTCCGCTTTATCTCCCAGCAGATCGCCCTGTGCGAGGAAACCCATGAGCACACCTTCCTCTTCGGCTTTGAGGAGAGCTTCGGGTATTTGGCCGGGGGCTTCAGCCGAGACAAGGACGCCATCTGCTCCGCCATGCTGGTGACCCAGGCGGCCATCCGCTATGGGGAGCGGGGCATGACCCTGTACGATGCCCTGCAGGAGCTGTACGCCATCTTCGGTTTCTACGGGGAGGGCTCCAAGTCCTACACTCTGGAAGGGAAGGCGGGCATTGAGAAAATCGGCGCCGCCATGGACGCCCTGCGGAAAAATCCCCCTGCCGTGCTGGCAGGTGAGGCCGTTACGGAGGTGCTGGATTATGAAGACACCGCCGCTACGGGACTGCCCAAGAGCAACGTCCTGCGCCTGACCTTGGCCGACGGCAGCTATGCCATGGCTCGCCCCAGCGGC
>CAYUHW010000174.1:0-4141 GCA_964444605.1 uncultured Christensenella sp.
GACCCAAATGCTTTGAACCCGCCCTGTGCAGGGCGGGTTCAAAGCATTTGGGTCAACGCCCAAAAGCAATCAAAGGTGTTCAAAAATCAACGTTGCCTGAATGCGATCGCCGCCGCCAAAGCCCTTGCTGCCGCCATTGGATGTCGAACAGGTGTGCAATCGATATCCCTTTCGCGCCTGTGCATTGATCACATCTTCAAGTTCGCTGAGATTTCCCGACGATATCGATTCTATCTTCCCCTGCTGTTTTCGTCTCCATTGGTTGACATCTGCATATATTTTTTCTATAATGCAAGTATCATTTTTATCAGGAGGATGGCATATGTTTCGGGAAATGCGCAGAAGAAAGCAGGCTTTAACACGCGAAGAGATTATTGCAATTCTGCAACGCGGCACATGCGGAACACTGGCTCTGGCAGGAGATGACGATTATCCTTACGCCGTGCCGATGAATTATGTTTATAGCGATGGCTGTATTTATTTTCATTGCGCCCAATCCGGCCACAAGCTGGATGCGATCGCGAGGAATAATAAGGCGTCCTTCTGCGTGATCGATCTGGAACAGTTGATTCCCGACGAATACACTGGCCTTTTCCGCAGTGTGATCGCCTTTGGGCGGATACGCATTTTGGATGACGATGCGCAAAAGCGCAGAGCCATGGAAATTCTGGCAATGCGCTTCGGCCCTGAACAGCAGGATGGACGGGATGCGAAAATCGATAGCGGATACCGCCGCCTGCACATGCTGGAGCTGAAGATTGAACATCTCACGGGCAAGGAATCCAGCAAGCTTCGTTCCCAAGAATAGATTCAACCTCGCTCCAAGCATATAATTTCAAGAGAATTATCAGATTTTTTCTGCATGCTGGAGCAGATAATTCTCCGCTTCTAGGCTCCAAAGGCCATCGTGCGCGCTGCAGATGCGGTCAAGCTCTGCAAACAGGGTTGAGTCCTTACCCAGCTTTCCAAAATCTGCAATGGCTGTCAACGGCATGCGAATGCCGCAATAAATCAGTTTTTTGGAGCCGGGAATACTGGGAAGATTCAGCGTGGCTTCCGCTGCTGCGTCCAGACCGCCCACATGGGAAACCATGATTTCTGCGCGCAGATCACCGGAGGAAATCTTCTGAATTGCCTCATACATATCATCGATATCGCCGCCGGATGTTCCGAGGATGTGCTTATAATTGTAATGCACATCATAAAAATTCACATTTGCGAAGAAATCCTTGCGCGTGGGACCTGCAAAAAAACTAATGCAGCTATCCACGCCAGTAATGGCGTCTGCCTGCTCGATCACTGCGGGCGCAGGCGCCATAATCATTACATCATCAAAGCCTGTGCCGCCGGTCATCGCTTTCAGATGTGCGGGCACATCTTCCATGCCGCTGGTATCAACCACTTCAACGTGCACGCCATTTTGACCATGGATCAGCCTGCGGGCGCGTTCAACACGTTCAGCGTTAATATCGGTAATTACGATAAGCCGAGGCTTATGCTCCATCGTCATGGCGCATTGCGCCATTGCCATGCCCATCGGCCCGCAGCCAGCAAGGATTGCCATACAGCCGCCTTCGCGCAGCCCCATGATGTGATCCTTGTTGTTTGCCGCCAGATGAAACTGGGCGTGCAGCGCGCTGATTAGACAGGAATAAGGCTCGGTCAGGGAAGCCTTAAAGTAGCTTTCACCGGGATAAGGCAATAGATAGTTTCCCTCCAGAGCCTCTTTGGGTACGCGGATGTAGGTGACGTCGCCGCCGTAGGTGGGAAACGAATAGCCCGGGCCACGCACTTCGCCATTGAGCAGCATTTTGGGCTGCACGGTAAATACATCGCCGGGTTTCAAGCTTGTTGCCGCCTCGGAGCCAACCCTTTCCACAATGGCGCACAGCTCATGGCCGATGATTATGGGCTGTTGATCGATATGATCAGGAATTGCACGATGATCAGAACCCTGCAGCGCAGCCTTATAGCTGGACATGCACAGGCTATCCGTTATAACCTTAGCGAGCAATTCATCTTCATGGATCTCTCCAATATCAAATTCTTCAAATCGAAGATCTGATTTTCCATACAGGCGCACGCCTTTAACGATCATTTGTATTATCTCCCATCTTTTAGATATCAAAATTATATGTTTTTTAGACTTCCTTACAGTGCATGAATTGTGCGAGTGATGATTTCATCCTGCAGGGCGCCATCTAGATTCACAAAATATTCGCAATAGCCGCCGATGCGCACGATCAGATTGCGATAATTCTGCGGGTTTTGCTTCGCCTTTTTCAGAGTCTGCGCATCCACAAAATTAAATTGAATCTGCGGGCCACCGTTATCGATGTATGTTTTCAAAAGCATGCACAGCGCATCCAATCCGCAGCTATTCTTCACCAGATCGGGATTGATTTTCACATTCAGCGCATAACCGCCCGTTACCGCGCTGTGATCCAAGCCCAGCACCGTATTGAGCATCCTCGTCGGGCCGCTCACGTCCTTGCCCTGCGACGGTCCCATGCTATCGCTCAACGTTTCGCCCTTGCGGCGGCCATTGGGCGTGGCGTCCGTAATTTCACCATGATAGATATGGAAGAAATAGCCGAATAGCGTGTTGACGAATTTATTCGGATTATCTGCTTCATTGTAGGCGAATACCTGATCGTCAAAGGCGCTGAGTATGTGCTTTGCCAATTCATCCACATAGGGATCATCGTTTCCATAGTGCGGCGTTTTGTTTTCCAAGCGCAGCCTGAGAAGCTCCTCGCCTTCAAAATTGTTCTTCAAAATCTGCGCCATCTGTTCGATGCTGAGGGTTTTATTTTCATATACATGCAGCTTGACCGCAGCCATAGCATCGGCCGCCGTACCCAGCCCATAGGCATAGAAGCACCAATGCGTGCCCAGTTCTGCGCCGCCCTGGAACATATCCATTCCCTTATCGATGCAGCCATCGATCATCAGCGATGCAAAGGGATCATAGCAGCGGCGCGGCTTATCGGAAATCTTGTCCAGCGCTTCCTGATAATCTGCGCACACTTCCTCTCTCAGAATATCCAGATACGCCCGTTCAAAGGCTTCGAAATCCGGCACGCTGATTGCGCCGCTGCGGATTTTTGCAAACAGCTTGTCAAAGATCATCGGGAAAGCGATGGGCTCGGTCACGCCCCAGTTCTGCATCTTGCCGGGAATCATAATTTCCACGCAGCCCATATTGTAATAATCATTGGCGTAGCAATCCGCATAGCCCAGCTTTTTCAGATTGGCAATCCACAGAGAATCGGTCATAATCATAGGCTGGCCTGCGCCGGCGCTGATGGATTTGGTCACTCTGCGCAGCAGCTCAGGCGGATTTGCATCGTTGATGCGCACGCCCACGTTGGGATAGGGCAGTTTCATTTCCTCAACCACATCCAGGCAGAGATAGGTAAGATCGTTTGCGGCATCCGCGCCTTCGGGCGTAACGCCGCCCAGCGTCAAGCTCTGAACGGTGCGCAGGCAAGGTTCATTAATCTTCAGCCATAGACAGCACAGCAGCTCCTCTGCTTCCTCTCGAGTGGTTTTGCCCGACTGCAGATCCGCGGCGTAGAGATCATACATATATTGATCAAATCGACCGAAGGAAAGCGCCGATCCCCACAGGAAGCTGGCCATGATGTGCAGCAGCCATATCATCTGAACGCCCTCGCGGAAACTTGCCGCCGGTTCGCTGCTCAGTCTATCCAGCATGGCGGCGATTTCCGCAAGCTCAGCGCGGCGTTGCGCATCTGTGGTCGTCATTTCCTCGCGCACGCGCTGCGCATAACGCGCAATCATGCCGGATGCGGATCGGGCTACGATCAGCGCAGCCATGTAGTATTCATTATCAGCATCCGCACGGGCGCGATTCTCCAAATCCTGAATCAACTCGCCGAAGCCGGAACGCATAATGCGCCCGTAATTCAGGCTCAGGTGGTTTGCAGCAAACCACGGCAGGCCATCGATCTCCGCTTTGACCTCTGCGCCATAATCAATCTTGAAAGCGCGCTCCAATTCACGTCCGAATTCATAGGGCTCCAGATCCGCAGCATCGGCATAATCCCGCTTCATTTCCTCAATCAGGCTTTGCAGCTGCGCATAGGTGATGCTTGCATCATGGTACACGCGGCTC
>CAYUHW010000175.1:0-4140 GCA_964444605.1 uncultured Christensenella sp.
GTTCCACTATGAGCGGTACCATCTGCCCGTGCTAATCAGCGAAAACGGTATGGCCAACACGGACTTTGTTATGCTGGACGGCAAGGTGCACGATCCCCAGCGGACGGATTACATCCGCCGTCATCTCAAGCATCTGAAGCGGGCAGCGGAAGAGGGAATCCCCGTTGTAGGGTATCTGTACTGGTCGGTTATGGACAACTTTGAGTGGGCTTTGGGCTATGATGCCCGCTTTGGGTTGGTCTATGTGGATTATGAGACTCAGGAGCGGATTTGGAAGGACTCCGCTTACGACTATCGGGACATCATCCGCACCAACGGAGAGAATCTGTAAACAAAACAAAGCACGCACCCGGCCTTGGGTGCGTGTTTTTGCATATGCATATATGTTAGGAACGAAGGAGAAATTCGGCAAAGCGGGCGGCGGTCTCCGGGTTTTTGCCAAGGTGCAAAAGGCCGAAACAGCACTCCGTGTAGTATCCGTTTTCTTCCAGCCAAGGATTGTGAGACAAGGAAACGGCGCAGGGATACGAGACTCCCTCTTCCTCCACATAAATTAACTGCTCCTTATATGCTTCCAGCAACTCGGGGGAAAGCACTTCCTCCAAGTTTCGCAGCATCCCCTGCCGGGCATAGGACATAAAGATATCCCCCTTGCCGAAAAACACGTCCCCGTTGCCTGCGGCCATAAGGGTGAAGAGCATTTGCTCCTTGTCGTAGTTATCCAGAACGGCCTGATTCCGCTCCATTTCTCCCAGCCGCTCCAGTTCCTCCTCGCTGTAAAAGCTGATGTTGGTATTTAGGCTGACGGCGCCCTCGTAGGGCTCTGCGCCTATATCCTTTAAAAAGGCGTCAAAGGGCGCCGCATCGCCGTGGGCGTTGGCGTTGGAATCCACCATGATGACGTTCAGCAGGGGCGGTGTGTCATTGGAAAGGGCCTGCACCAGAGAGACGAGCAAAATAACCCCAAGCACGACGGCGATGATGGGCACACGGTAGTAAGTCCAAATATGCTCCAGCTTTTGGGAAAAGGGCAAGTCCCGAAAGGTAATGGGCGTATCCATTTATGCCTCCTGAGGGGGGAGATACTTTTTGTAAATGGGCTCCAAAATCAAACTGACCAGCACCGCATACACGGCAGGCAGCACCAGCAGAGACCAGAGGGAATTGGGCATTGCGGCGGCAAACACGAAAAGCATCAGCGCAAAGAGGGTGACGGTCAGCAGGGAATAGGGGAAATTGGACAGGCAGATATAGAGGGTGTTTTTAAAAATTGTGGGGAGGGAATCCTGAAACCGTGCAATGTAGGAAAAGAGGTAGTGGAGCCACATGGCAAAAAAGCCCAGCACGATAAAGTAGACGATATAGGCAACGGTCAAATTGCTGGTTGAATGCTCGTATACGGTCAGGCACAAAAAGCCCCAGCCGACAACGAAGACGATGGCCAGCAGCAGCACGATGGTGGACTGCTTGAAGTTGGTTTTAAAGGCGTGCCAGAATTCCTTTGCCACGGAGCCCGCATCCTTGCGCAGTACCTTCAAGGCGGTATAGTAAAGGGCGGTGGTGGCGGCGCCGGCGGTGATGACAGGCAGACAAAACATAAGCCACAGAAGGCTCAACGTGGCGCAGTCCGCTACCTTGCCCATAATCTGCCCGAATTTCGAATCGTACCGAAAGATTTTGCCCAAAAAAGACACCTCACAATTATAAAAATTCAAGTATATCCTATCATACCTTGTTTAAAGAAAAAATGGAACCGTTTCGGACAAACTTTGTACGGATTCAGGAGAAAAAAGAGCGGAGCAGGTGCGCTCCGCCCGTTTATGAGGGGAAAGGTCACTCCCTCTTTTCGAACAGCTTTTTGGATAAGCCCCAGGAGAGGGCATAGAGGACTATGGCGCCCATGCACAGCAGGGCAACGGGCAGAGACGGCTGCAGGCCATCGCGCAAAAAGAGCATCGCCGCCGCACCGCCGCCGCCGATGACCAGGTAGTAGGCCATGCGCCCCTTTTCCGCCCCGAAGCGGAACACGAAGGGCAGGGTCAGAGCGGGGGAAAGCAGCTCCACGGCGATCATGGAGAGCCCCAGCGCCTGCGCTTCCTTTATGGGAAGCTGTCCCCGCATACACTGCACTGCCAGCAGAAGCATCCCAACTAAGGATACGGCCATGGTGGCCAGCAGTCCCGTGAGGTACTTTTCGCTGACATACTGCCCTTTTTTGAGGGGGAAGTTTTGGCAGTACCGCTGCCAGCCGGTCTTTTCGTCATAGCTTAGCAGGGCAATCGGCAGCATGGACATGAGCATGCAGGGGTAAATCAGGCAAAAGGGCTGGGGAGATGCAACGTACAGCACAAGGAAAAATACCGCCATAATGCCCATAACACGGCAGTACTTTTTGGCCTGATACCAGTCGTGGAGCAGTAATCCTTTCATTTTATTTATCCTCCTTGACCATAAAAACGAATATATCCTCCAAAGACACGGGGGAAACCTCCCAACCAACGGGCACCAGCTCCCGCCGCACCAAGGCCTGCACCCCGTATTCCGTAGTGCGCTTTCCCAGTACCGCTCCTGCGGGCAGGGTGTTCAGGGTCTCGGCGGAACAGCGGAGCAGGCCGTAGAGTTCATACAGGGCATCCTTTTCCTCAAAGAGAATCAGCTTCCCTTTGTGCATAAAGGCGATGTAGTCGCACAGCTTCTCCAAGTCCGACACGATGTGGGAGGAAATCACCACGGTTCTGTCCTCCCGGCGGGTAAAGTCGAAGAGAATTTCCAGCACCTGCGCCCGTGCCACGGGGTCAAGGCCGCTGCAGGCCTCATCCAAAAGCAGAATTCTGGGGTCATGGGATAGAGCCGCGGCAATGGCCAGCTTCTTCTTGGTGCCAAGAGACATGTCCCCAAAGGCCTTTTCCCTTGGCACCTCCAGACGGGAAAGGTAGTCCCTATAGACATCCTCCTGCCAATTGGGATAGATGCCTTCAAGAATTTTCCCAAACTGCAAGGGGGTGATGCAGGGAGAAAGCCCCGCATCGTCGGGAACAATGCCCAACAGGGATTTGAGGGCGGGGTCCCAAGGCTTCTGCCCCAGCAGGGAGATTTCCCCCTCCTCCAAGGGAAGCTGTCCCGCCAACAGGCGGAGGGTGGTGGTTTTTCCCGCACCGTTCTCCCCAATCAAGCCCAAAATGGTGCCCTCGGGGAGGGTGAAGGTGACATGATCCAGAAGAAAGTCCTTCCGATGTTTGCAAATTGATTTAACTTCTATGGCGTTCACAGGTTTTCCTCCATTTCCAGACGGAGCATCTCCGTCAACTCCTCTTTGCCAAGGCCGCACAGCCGCCCCAGCCGCAGGATTTCGTCCATATGCCCCTGAATTTCCAGCAGGGCCTGCTCCCGAATCAGCTCCCGATTTCTCGGCGCCGCAAAGGAGCCCTTTCCCGGCTGGGTGTAAATAAAGCCCTGCCGCTCCAGCTCGTCATAGGCACGCTTGGTGGTGATGACGCTGACCTGCAAATCCTTGGCCAGCCCTCTAATGGAGGGCAAGGGGGCGTTTTCCTCCAAAGCGCCGGTTAGAATTTGCTCCCGAATCTGGGAAAATATCTGGTCATATATGGGCAGACCGCTTCGGTTGTCGATGAATAGCTGCATGCTTGCTCTCCTCTCAACTGTTCATATACAGTATATACAGTTAGAGGGACGCTGTCAATAGGTGCAAAAAAAGTTTTTTGTGGGGGGCGGCGGAAGGGCGAAGCCCTTCCCCCCTTAACCTAAAAACAACGCCGTACAGCGGCATAAAAAAAGAGGCAGAGCCCATTGCCTGCCCCAGATTAAACAAAAACGCCCCGTCCTCCCACCGGCAAGAGAAGAGGAGACAGCCGGAGGCCGTGAGGACAGGGCGTATCGGAAAGAGAGCTACCGCTCTCGGAAGGTGGCGGTAAAAAGGACGCCGTCATCGGTATTTTTTGCCTGCAGGGAGCCTTTATGCCCTTCGGCAACGGAGTTGGCAATGGCCAGTCCCAGGCCAAAGTTTCGTCCGCCGGAGCGGGCGCCGTCTGCCCGATAAAAGCGTTCGAACAGATGGGGCAGATCCTGGGGATTGATGCGGGTGCCGGTGTTGAAGACGGTGAGAAGGAGGGAGCCATCCTC
>CAYUHW010000176.1:0-4138 GCA_964444605.1 uncultured Christensenella sp.
GCAAGTAGCTTTCGCCCGTATTTGCTTTGAACCGTATAAGCGACTTGTTAGTGCATGGCCCCCGCAAGACATTAAAACCTTCCCCCCTAAAATCTGCACACGCGCAAAGAAAAAAGCAGCCCTTTCAAGCTGCTTTTCTTTCTGAGCGGGATTACTTTTGGCCTTCTTCCTTCTTTTCCCCCTTGCCGATGCGGGTGAAGCCGTAGGAGACGGCGGCGCCGATGACGATGGCCAGGAAGTTCCACAGCAGGGGCAGGTTAAAGCCCGACCACCGGGGCAGGAGCATGACCGTGGTGGCGGCCACAATGCCCAGCAGGGCGTGGGAAGCAATGGCGTAGTGCTTCTTATAGGTGCGCTCCACCAGCTTGGAAAGCAGCAGCACGCACAGAAGCATGCCTGCCCCCAGAGGCAGCAGCACGGAGAAATCAAAGGTGGAAATCCCCGCCAGCATGGGCTGATACAAACCGAAGAACAGCAGCAGGGAGGAGGAGCTAAGTCCCGGCACGATGAAGCTGAGTCCCCACAAAAGCCCGCAGAAGAAGAAGCCGAAGAGGCCGGGGGCAATGGTCACGGTGGTATTGCGCTTGAGCAGGGTCAGTGCCCCCACCATCAGCACAAAGCCCACGGCCATGGCTATGAAGCTGCCCTTGCCCCGTCCCTGGGTGCCGGCGTCCTCCCACAGTTCGGGGAAGGTGCCGATAATAAAGCCGATGAAGGCGCAGGTCACCAGAATCGTGTCCTTTTCCAGGGTCCAGGCCGCTAAGCCCGAAAGCCCCACAAAGCCTACGGCCACGCCGATGACGAAGGGCAGCATGGCCGCCCAGTATTTTTTCAGTCCCGCAATGGGGTGGGTCAGGGTGTCGATGAGGGGGCGGTACATGCCGAAGGTGACGCACAGGGTGCCGCCGCTGATGCCCGGCAGAATGGCGCCGAAGCCCACCAGAATGCCCTTGAGAATCCACAGTACCCAGCTAAGGGGGCCGTTCTTGCGTTTTGTTTCCATAGGAGAAATCCTTTCCTTTTTGTTCGTACAAATGAGTATACCATGGAATCCGGCAAAGTCCAGTAAAATCTGTGTGAAGAATGGGCAGAAGGGGGCTGAAGACGGGGAAATCTGTGTATTGCATCGGCAAAGCGGATAAAACAAGGGGAACTATTCAAAAACAAAATGCATTTTTCTTCCAAAACCGTGAGCGGATGGAGTATACTAAAGGAACAGGCACAGGAAGAAAGGGACGAGTATGGCATACACCATCGGCATTGACATCGGCTCCACCTGCTCTAAAGCGGTGGTGCTGAAACAGGGAAAGATTGTCTGCCGCCTGCTGCAAAGCACGGGCTGGAGCAGCGTGGACACGGCGGAGAACCTGCGCACGGCGCTGACGGCTCAGGGCTATGACCCTGCAGGGGGCAACGTGGTGGCTACGGGGTATGGGCGCATCTCCGTGCCCTATGCCCACAAGACCCTGACGGAGATTACCTGCCACGCAAGGGGCGCCTGCTTTGTCCATGGGCGGCAGGACTTAACCGTGGTGGACATCGGCGGACAGGACACCAAGTGCATTGCGGTCAGCGGCGGCGTGGTTTCGGACTTCGTTATGAACGACAAATGCTCCGCAGGCACGGGCCGGTTTCTGGAGGTTATGGCCAACACCCTGGGGGTGCGGCCGGGGGAACTGTGCGAGCTGGCCAGACAGGGGGGCGGCGTGAGCATCAGCTCCATGTGCACGGTCTTTGCCGAAAGCGAAGTCATCAGCCTCATTGGACGGGGAGAAGCCAAGGAGAACATCGCCTTCGGAGTGGTGGACTCCATCGTCCAAAAGGTGGCGGCGCAGTGCGGCCGCATTCAGATGAAGGAGGCCGTGGCTCTGACCGGGGGGCTGTGCGAGTGCGGCTATATCCGCCAGGCCCTGGAAAAGGCCTTACAGCGTCCCGTGCTGGCGGCGGCGGACGGGCGGTACGCAGGGGCCGTAGGCGCGGCTCTGTCGGGCGTCAAATAAAAGGAAAAATCGGCCTTGCGCCGAATCTATAATAAGTCTAAATATTAGGGAGGAAAGAAGAATGTCTAAAGTATTGGTAAACGCAGTGGGAGATGCTTGCCCCATTCCCGTGGTAAAGGCTACCCAGGCCCTGAAGCAGGTCAAGGAGCCCACCACCATTGAGGTGCAGGTGGACAACGAAGTGGCCGTTCAGAACCTGACCCGTCTGGCGCAGGGAAAGGGTCTCCCCGTTTCCAGCGAGAAGCTGGGGGAGAAGCTCTATGCCGTGACCATGGAGGCCAGCGGCCCCATTGCCGCCGAGGAAGACAACGCCTGCTGTCAGCCCGACGTACGTGGGGAGTATGTGGTGGCCATTGAGAGCGACTGCATGGGCCGGGGGGATGACGCCCTGGGGCACACCCTCATGAAGGGCTTTATCTTTGCCCTTTCTCAGCAGGATAAGCTGCCCAAGGCCATCCTCTTCTACAACGGCGGCGCCAAGATCCCCGTGGAAGGCTCCGTCAGCCTGGAGGATCTGAAGGGTCTGGAAGCCCAGGGCGTGGAAATCCTCACCTGCGGCACCTGCCTGAACTTCTACGGCCTTACGGACAAGCTGGCCGTGGGCTCCGTCACCAACATGTATTCCATCGTGGAGAAGCTCAGCGGCGCCGCCAAGGTCATTAAGCCGTGATTTATCTGGACAACGCCGCCACCACCCTCCGCAAGCCCCCTCAGGTATGGGAAGCCGTGCTGGAGGCCATGGGGCATATGGGCAACTGCGCCCGAGGCACCCATGGGGAAGCCTTGCAGGCCGCCAGAATGGTCTATGATACAAGGGAGAAGCTGGCCAAGTTCTTTGGCTGTCCCCGGGCTGACCATGTGATTTTCACCTGCAACGCCACGGAAGCCCTGAACATAGCCATCTGCGGGCTCATCCGTCCGGGGGATCATGTGGTGACCACGGATCTGGAGCATAACTCCGTCCTGCGCCCCCTGTACCGCTTGGAGCAGGAGCAGGGGGTCAGGCTGTCCTTTGTCCCTGCGGATAGGAAGGGCAGGGTGGACTACGGGGTCTTTGAAAGCATGATTACCCCCGAAACCCGGGCGGTGGTCTGCACCCACGCCTCCAACTTGACGGGGAACGTGCAGGACATACAGCGCATCGCCGCCATGGCTCACCAAAAGGGGGCGCTGTGCGTGGTGGATGCCTCCCAAAGCGCAGGATGCCTGCCTATAGACATGGAGAAAATGGGCTTGGATGTGGTCTGCTTTACGGGACACAAGGGGCTTATGGGGCCTCAGGGCACAGGAGGACTGTGCATTCGCCCCGGAGTGGAGATTGTCCCTTTTAAGGTGGGCGGCACGGGGATTCAGTCCTACAGCAAAACCCAGCCCGAAGCCTACCCCGTTCGGCTGGAGGCGGGCACCCTCAACGGCCACGGCATTGCCGGATTGCATGCGGCGCTGGAGTTTATAGAAGCCACGAGCCTTGCAACCATCCATGAGCGGGAAAACAGCCTTATGCGGCGGTTTTATCTGGGGGTGCGGGACATCCCCGGGGTCAAGGTCTACGGCGATTTTGACGCCCCTCTGCGGGGTGCAGTGGTCTCTTTGAACATTGGGGACTACGACTCGGGAGCGGTTTCCGACGCTTTGAGTGAAGACTACGCCATTGCCACCAGACCGGGAGCCCACTGTGCGCCCAGAATGCACGAGGCCTTGGGCACGAAGGAGCAGGGGGCC
Source organism: uncultured Christensenella sp. (assembly GCA_964444605.1). Taxonomy (GTDB): domain Bacteria; phylum Bacillota; class Clostridia; order Christensenellales; family CAG-138; genus RUG472. The sequence continues at coordinate 3,723 of CAYUHW010000176.1, forward strand.
GTGCGCTTTAGCTTTGCCTACTACACCACGGAGGAAGAGGCGGACGCCGCCATTGCCGCCGTAAAGGAGCTTGCCTCATGAGTCTTGCAAGAGAAAAAAAGCTGTGGCTGATTGTCACCTTTCCCACCACCGCCGCCGCCATGGCCATGGAGAAGCTGTGCATGGAGCAGGGACTTGCCGGACGGCTGATTCCCGTACCAAGGGAGATTTCCGCCGGCTGCGGCATGAGCTGGCGGGCGCCTACGGAGGAAAAGGAGCGGCTGACGGCCGCCGCCGCACAGGCTTCCATCCCCGTAGAAAATACCTACGAAATTCTGCTGTAACCCTTTTAAGAGCCCCTGAGGGGCTCTTTTTTGTGCGCAAAAAAGGGACGGCAAGCGTCCCCTACGGCTTTTATTCCCTTGGCACCTGCAGTT